>NZ_KZ819082.1:0-168103 GCF_003115855.1 Brenneria corticis | reverse complement strand
TGCCCGCCACCTTTCAGGCCGTCGCAGGGCGACGTTTAAAAACGCTCCCGGCGTTTTTTTATGGCGGGCTATCCCTGCCCGCCACGACCGCGATAACTATTTAGCTTCAGCTATTTCTTTAACATTGGCGCGGTTAAGCTGCTGATTCTGACCGTAGGCATCGGTATAGCTAATCAAGCCGGTATCATCATCAACCTTAGGTTTGCCGTCGGTAATGATGGTGCGCCCGTCGTCGGTATGAATGACATAATTGCTGGAACAGGCGGCTAAAGAAAACGCCATTACGATAGCGGCAAAAATAGAGATTTTATTCTTCATAATTAACTCCCAATGGATAAAAATATTTTCCAATCAACCCTGTACATCATGAAATCCTGAACATTAACATTTTAAAGCATAGCAAGATTTATTCATTTTTCCACAAAGCGGCGCTAAGCATCGTCCTAAACTTGTTTCCCCCATCAAAATGAGACAGGATCTGACTCCCACAAGAGGACGCTCATGACACGGTTTAACGCCACAATTTTCCGCCAGCATTTCCCCGCGCTTATTCAGCCGGGCGTATACCTTGACAGTGCTGCCACCACCTTAAAACCGCAGCCGGTTATCGACGCCGTGCAACAGTTTTATCGCCAGGGAAGCGGCACGGTACATCGCAGCCAGCACCGCGCAGCGCAGCGGCTGACAGAGCGTTTTGAGCATACGCGGCAACAGGTCGCCGCGCTTATTCATGCGGCGGATCCGCTCGCCGTCGTCTGGACCAAAGGCACCACCGAGGCAATCAATCTGGTGGCGCAAAGCTACGCCCGTCCGCGACTGCGGGCGGGGGATGAGATCCTGGTCAGCGAAGCGGAACACCACGCCAACCTGATCCCCTGGCTGATGGTGGCGCAGCAAACCGGCGCACGCGTGGTGAAACTGCCCATCGGCGCCGATCTATTACCGGATATCGACCGGCTCGCCGATTTGCTCACCCCCAGAACCCGCCTGCTGGCGTTGGGGCAGATGTCCAACGTCACCGGCGGCATGCCCGATCTGGCAAAAGCCATTCAGCTGGCTCATAGGTACGGCGCGGTGGTGATGGTGGACGGCGCGCAGGGCATAGCGCACAGCCCGCCCGATGTTCAGGCGCTGGATATCGATTTTTATGCTTTCTCCGCCCACAAGCTGTATGCGCCCACCGGCCTCGGCGCGCTGTATGGCAAAACGGCCCTGCTGGAAAGCATGACCCCGTGGCAGGGCGGCGGCAAAATGATGACCCAGGTCTCCTTTGACGGATTTACGCCCCAGGCGATCCCCCAGCGGTTTGAGGCGGGTACGCCCCATATCGCCGGCGTTCTCGGTTTGTCCGCCGCGTTGCAGTGGCTGTCGCAACAGGATTGGCCGGCGGCGGAACGGCACAGCCGGAACCTGGCCCGGCAGGCGGAAATTCAGCTGGCGCAATTCCCCGGCTTTCGCAGTTTCCGCTGCGCTGATTCGAGCGTGCTCTCTTTCGATTTCGCCGGCGTTCACCACAGCGATCTGGTGACGCTGCTGGCCGAGAGCGGCGTGGCGTTGCGGGCGGGCCATCATTGCGCCCAGCCGTTAATGGCCGCGCTCGGCGTCAACGGCACGCTGCGCGCGTCGTTTGCCCCTTATAATAATCAGCAGGATATTGATGCGCTGATTGCCGCCGTCGGCGCGGCGCTTGAATTACTTACGGATTAAGCGGTATCACCATGACGACGATAACACTCTCCCCTCATCCGTTCGGCCGCCAGATTAGCGCCGCCGACCTGAAAACGCGTTTCGACGCCTGTCGTTCATGGGAGGAACGCTACCGGCAGCTTATTTTACTGGCCAAACAGCTTCCCGCCCTGCCGGAAAGGTTAAAAAGCGAAGATATCGCGCTGACCGGCTGCGAAAATCAGGTCTGGCTGGGTTATCAGCGTCAGGAAGACGGCACGCTGCACTTTTACGGCGACAGCGACGGGCGCATCGTGCGCGGTTTGCTGGCGGTGTTGTTGACCGCCGCGGAGGGGAAAACCGCGCAGGCGCTGCTTGAGGAAGATCCGCTGGCGCTGTTCGACGTCCTGGGGCTGCGCGCGCAGCTCAGCGCCTCCCGCTCCAGCGGCCTGGCGGCGCTGGCCGCCAGGGTGCGGGCGATTGCGGAACAGGGTTGATTTTTACGTCGGCCGACGCCAAAAACCACGGATGGAACAGCGTGGATTATTCCCCTGACCGGCGCGCCTCTTTCGCCATCATCTTCTTCAGCGCGTGGGAAACGGCAACAAAACCGAACGTCGCCGTCACCATGGTCGCGGCGCCGAAACCGGAGGCGCAGTCCATGCGTTTCACCCCTTCGGCGCTGCCGCGCGAGGCGCAAACCGAGCCGTCGGGCTGCGGATAAACCAGCGGCTCGCTGGAAAACACACAGTCTATCCCCAGCTTGCCCTTGCTGTTTTTCACCACGTTAAAGTCGTGCTTCAGCCGCTCGCGCAGTTTGGCCGCCAGCGGATCCTGAATGGTTT
This sequence comes from Brenneria corticis, assembly GCF_003115855.1. GTDB lineage: Bacteria > Pseudomonadota > Gammaproteobacteria > Enterobacterales > Enterobacteriaceae > Brenneria > Brenneria corticis. The sequence continues at coordinate 165,593 of NZ_KZ819082.1, read as the reverse complement.
TTGCCAGATCGGCCACCGCGATACGCGTCGGATCAATCTGTCCGCCGGCGCCCCCCGTGGTCACCACCGGGATCTTGTAACGCCGGCAGTAGGAGAGCAGCGCGGCTTTGGGGCGCACGCTGTCAATGGCGTCGATCACGTAGCTGAAATCGCCGTCGAGCAGCGCCGCGACATTCTCGGCGCTGATAAAATCATCCACGCAGGTCACCCTGCATTCAGGATTGATGGCCAGAATGCGTTCGGCCATCACCTCGGTTTTCGCCTGCCCGGTATGCTGGCGCAGCGCATGGATCTGCCGGTTGGTGTTACTGACGCACACGTCATCCATATCAATCAGGGTGATGGCGCCGATGCCGGTGCGGGCCAGCGCTTCCGCCGCCCATGACCCCACCCCGCCGATGCCTATCACGCAGACATGCGCCTGAGAAAACAGCGCCAGCGCCTGCCGACCGTATAAACGCGCGGTGCCGCCGAAACGCTGTAGATAGGCTTCGGATAATTGCGTACTCATTGCTGCCAACCTTTAAATCGGGAAAATAAAAACGCCACAGGATACCCCTAAACCGGCGCCACCTCCACCAGGCAGCTCATGGCGTTCGGCCCCTGCGTCAAGGAGGAGGTGCCGATATCCAGCGTCAGCACGTTCGCGTTCCCCGACTGCTCGACCGGGTGCCACTCTTTTTGGCCGAAACCGGGATCGAACCAGGCGCCGGTAGCCATAATCACCACCCCCGGCGTCACGCCGTCGGTGATCCGCACGCCGGCATAAATACGCCCGCGATCGTTGCTGACTTCCACCTGGAAACCCTCGTTGATGCCGCGCGCCGCCGCATCCTGCGGATGCATATAGAGCGTCTCCCGGCCCGCGGTTTTATTCGCTTCGACCTGGGGCGTCGTCGCCAGTTGGCTGTGCAGCCGATCGCCAGGCTGAATGGAAATAAAGTGCAGCGGCCAGGTTTGCGTGGCCGACGCCCCCAGCCATTCAACCGGCGGCCGCCATTCGGGATGCGGCGCAAAGTCGGGGTAGTCATACCCGGCGATGGTGGAACTGAACAGTTCGATTTTACCGCTGGGCGTTTGCAGCGCATGCTGCTGCGGATCGCGGCGGAAATCCTCAAAGAACACGAACGGCTTGTCGTCCATCGGGATCTCGACGTGCCCTTGCCGCCAGAACTCGTCAAACGACGGCCAGGATTGCGCGGCCTCTTGCTGTCTGGCGCGGCACTCGTCATAGAGCGTGGTCAGCCACTCCCGCTCGCTGCGGTTTTGGGTGAAAGCGTCCCCATAGCCCAGCCGCTGCGCCAGTTCGCTGAAGATGTCGAAATCATGGCGCGCCTGATGCCGCGGGGCGATGGCCTGATGCATGGCGAAAATAAAGCGATCGCGGGAAGAGCCGCCGATATCGTTGCGCTCCAGAGTGGTGGTCACCGGCAGCACGATATCCGCCATCCGCGCCGCCGGCGTCCAGACGATATCCTGCACCACCACCGTGTCGGGCTTGCTCCACCCCTCCACCAGCCGGTTCAACTGCTGGTGGTGATGGAAAGGATTGCCCCCGGCCCAGTGAATCAAATGAATGTCGGGGTAGTGATGCGTTTCCCCCTGAAAGGTATAGGGCTGACCGGGATGCAACAGCATATCGGCGATGCGCGCCACCGGGATCGACCGCCCGGGATTCGGGTGGGAAGGCGACGCCGGCGCCGGGGTGGCGATACGTTCGTTGCCGACGCTGTTCATCGATCCGTGGCCGAACGAGAAACCGCCGCCCGGCAGCCCGACCTGCCCCAGCATCGACGACAGGGCGATCATCATCCAATAAGGCTGTTCGCCCCGATGCGCCCGCTGAACGGAGTAGGAGCAGGTGATAAAGCTGCGCACGCCGATCAACTGCCGCGCCAGCCGCTCGATGCGCGCCGCCGGAATGCCGGTAATGGCGCTGGCCCAGGCCGGCGTTTTCGCCGTGCCGTCGCTACGGCCGCCAAGATAGTCCGTCAGTTGCTCATAGCCGACGCAGTAACGTTGCAGGAAATCCTTGTCGTCGGCCCCCAGGCGCTGGATCTCATACCCCAGCGCCAGCATCAGCGCCACATCGGTATTCGGGCGGATGGGGATCCACTCCGCATTGACGAACGCCGGGCAGTCATCGCGCATCGGGCTGATATTGATCACCGGAATGCCCTTCGCCACCAGCTTTTCCAGCGCCGGCCGCAGCGTATGGTGCCCCGCGCCGCCGGAGGCCACCTGGGCGTTTTTCAGCGCCAGGCCGCCAAAGGCGAGAAAAATATCGCAGTGTTCGGCGACGCTGCGCCACTCGGTCACCTTGCCGGTCAGCGGATGGAAGGTGCCGATGACATACGGCAGGAAAAACTGCGCCGCTCCCCAGCTGTAGTTGCCCAGTTGGTCCACCGCGCCGCCGCCGGAAAAGTAAAACCGGCGCACCTGGGAGCGGGCATGGTGAAAGCGTCCGGCGGAAGACCAGCCGTAGGAACCGGCAAACAGCCCGTCGGCGCCGTAGCGATCGCGGATACGGCGGTTTTCCTCCGCCACCAGGTCGAGCGCCACGTCCCAGTCGACCTCGACAAAGTCTTCTTTGCCGCGCAGCGAACCATCGCTCTTTTCACGCTGCTGCAGCCAGGAGCGACGCACCGCGGGCCGCCGGATGCGGCGTTCCGAATAGACCAGCGGAACAATGGAGTCGAGCATGGGAGAAGGTGAAGGGTCGCCCGCGAATGGCTCGCAGCGAATCAATTTTCCGTCTTCAACAACGGCGGTAAACGCGCCCCAGTGAGCCAGGTGTGGATAACGTTTAATCGACATGACGACCTCATGGTAGTAGTTAGCGAACTATATAATAGCCTGAATCCGCGCCTTGCCCAATCGCCGGCGTCGCCAATGATTTATGCGTAATTCGAGATTGCTTATCCGAATTTAAACGTTCGTTTAAAACGGTCGTTGGGATACGGTCGCGATAGAAAATAAAAACGCAGAATCCACGCTCCGATACGGATGGGAAAGATGAAAAAACATGCACTTTTATCAATATTGGTAATAGCTTCTTCGCTATTCAGTCTACACGGCCAGGCAGCAGACCCCACGCCCAAACGCGGCGGAACCCTTAATTTTCTGGTCGAGCCGGAACCGCCGGTGCTGACCACGCTGATCAATACCGCCGGCCCCATTCTCAAGGTCAATTCCAAGGTCATCGAAGGGTTGCTTAATTATGACTTCGACCTGAAGCCGGTTCCCGCCTTGGCCACCAGTTGGTCGATCAGCCCGGACGGCAAGCAGTATACCTTTCATCTGCGCCAGGGCGTGAAATGGCACGACGGCAAGGATTTCACCTCCGCGGACGTCGCCTTCTCCATACTGGCGGTCAGACAATATAATTCACGCGGCCAGGGAACCTTCGCCAGCGTCACCGACGTGAAAACCCCCGATCCCTATACCGCGGTGGTTGAACTGTCGCAGCCGGCGCCCTATTTATTGAGCGCCTTCTCGGCGAATGAAGCCCCCATCGTGCCGAAGCACCTGTATGAAGGCACCGATATTCGCAGCAATCCGCACAATACCGCGCCGGTCGGCACCGGCCCCTACGTCTTTAAGGAATGGGTGCGCGGCAGCCATATCATTTACGAACGCAACCCGCAATATTGGGATCAGCCCAAACCCTATATTGACAAGCTGGTGGTGAAATTTATTCCCGACGCCGCCACGCGCACCATTGCGTTTGAAACCGGCGCGCTCGACCTCGGCAGCGAATCGCCGGTGCCGTTAAGCGAAATCGGACGCATCGAGAAGAACAGCAAGCTGGGTATTGAAACCGGCGGCTATGGCTACGGGCCGACGCAAACCCGCATCGAATTCAATCTGGATAATAGCTACCTGAAACACCTGAAAGTCCGCCAGGCGATCGCCCACAGTATTAACCGCGACGTACTGAAAAACGTGGTGTGGTACGGCTACGCGGTAAGCTCGCCGACGCCGATTACCCCGGAGCTGGCGCAATTCCATGACGGCACGCCGTCCCCCTATGGTTTCGATATCGCCAAGGCCAACGCCCTGCTGGACGAGGCGGGCTTTCCCAAACAGGCGAACGGCATCCGCTTTAAGCTGACCCATGACTACCTGCCTTACGGCGACGGCTTTAAGCGCGTGGCCGAATACGTTAAATCCGCCCTGGCGAAGGTCGGTATCGACGTCACCATTCGCTCACAGGATTTCGCCACCTATATCAAGCGCGTTTATACCGATCGCGACTTCGATTTTACCAACCACTCCATTTCCAACCTGTTCGATCCGGCGGTAGGCGTACAGCGTCTCTACTGGTCGCAGTCCTTTAAGCCCGGCGTACCCTTCGGCAACGGATCTCACTACCACAACCCGGAAGTGGACCGTTTGCTGGAACAGGCCGCGGTGGAGATCGATCCGGCCAAACGCGCCGAATTGTATAAACAGTTCCAGCGCATCGTCGAAGTCGAGCTGCCGGACCTTAACCTGCTGCAGATTAAACGCCTGACCATTTACAACAAGCGGGTACACAACCACCTGACCGATATTCAGGGGGTAAACGGCAGCCTGGCCGAAGTGTGGCTGGATCAGTAAAACGATGCTCCCCCGCCGCCACGGGGGGGAGCCTCATAAAGGTGAGTGATGAATAGATTAGAACGAATCGGGCGCGTATTGCGACGCACGCTGCTCCACGCGCTGCCGACGGCGATCGGCATCGTCATTCTGGTGTTTTTCCTGCTGCAGCTGGTGCCGGGGGATGCGGTCGACGTGCTGGCCGGCGAGTCGGGCAGCGCGACCGAAGCCACCATGGCCCATATGCGCACCCAGTTCGGCCTCGATCTGCCCATTCTGCAACAGCTGTACGCCTACCTGAGCAACCTGGCGCAGTTCAGCCTCGGCTTTTCGCCGCGCTACAACGCGCCGGTGATGGAGCTGATCATGTCCCGCCTGCCCGGCACGCTGTTCCTGATGCTGCTGTCGCAGCTGGTGGCTATCGTGGTGGGCGTTCTGCTGGGCGCCGTGATGGCGGTGTGGGCGGGAAAATGGCCCGATCGGCTGCTCTCGCTGTTGGCGCTGCTGCTCTATTCCACTCCCGGATTCTGGATCGGCCTGATGGCCCTGATCCTGTTTTCCGTCCACCTCGACTGGCTGCCGAGTGGGGGGAACATGACCATCGGCGCCAATCTGACCGGCTGGGCGCATCTCCAGGACATGCTGCGGCATGCCGTCCTGCCGATAGTGGCGCTCAGCAGCTTTTTTATCGCCATCTATGCGCGTCTGACCCGCGCGGCGATGCTGGAAATCGCCCAGCAGGATTTTGTGCGCACCGCCCATGCCAAAGGGCTGGCGCCGTTGCTGGTCACCGTTCGCCATATTTTACGCTGCGCCCTGCTGCCCATCACCACCGTGGCCGGCATGCATTTCGGCAACCTGCTGGGCGGCGCCGCCGTGGTGGAAACCGTATTCAGCTGGCCGGGGCTGGGACGTCTGGCGCTGGAAGCCGTGATGGCGCGCGATTTCAACGTGCTGCTCGGCGTGCTGCTGCTGTCGGCGTTTCTGGTCATTCTGGCGAACGTGCTGGTGGACTTACTGCAATCCTGGCTCGATCCGCGTATTAAGGTTCGCTGATTATGAATAACACTGTCCCTGACAAAGTCTCCCCCGAGGGGAACGGGGCCGCGGCGGCCACGCCATTGAAAACGCCCTGGCGCCCGTCGCCGGAAATCCGCGCGTTTATCCGCAATCCGGCGGGGATGTGCGGTTTACTGTTACTGCTTATCGTGTTTCTGATGGCCGCCTGCGCGTCGCTTATCTATCCCGGCGATCCGCTGGATATGGTGGCCCAGCCCTTTCTGTGGCCGGGGGAAGACGCCCAGTTTCCGCTGGGAACCGACTCGCTGGGGCGGAACGTCGCCGCCGGCATCGTCCACGGCTCGCAGGTTTCGCTGCAGATCGGTTTCTCCGCGGTAATCGTCAGCCTGCTGATCGGCACCCTGGTGGGCGCCCTCGCCGGTTATTTCGGCGGGCGGATAGACGATGTGCTGGTGCACATTACCGAACTGTTCCAGACCTTCCCGACCTTTCTGCTGGTGGTGGTGCTGGTCGCCATCGGCAGCCCTTCCGTCGGGCTGATTTCCGTGGCTATCGGCATTGCGTCATGGCCGACCATCGCCCGTCTGGTGCGTTCCGAATTCCGTTCGCTGCGGGAAAGCGATTTTGTGATGGCCGCGCGCAGCCAGGGCTTTTCCAGCCTGCGCATTATTTTTCAGGAGATGCTGCCCAACGCCCTGCCCTCGATTATCGTCACCACATCGGTGATGGTGGCGTCGGCCATTCTGATCGAATCGGCGCTGTCGTTTCTCGGCTTCGGCGATCCGAACCGGGTGAGCTGGGGCAGCATGATCGGCGCCGGCCGCGAGTCACTGCGTACCGAGTGGTTTCTCACCGTGCTGCCCGGCACCGTACTGGTGCTGACCGTGCTGTCGCTGAATCTGGTGGGCGACGCCCTGAACGATGCCTTGAATCCGCGCCTGCGGGGGAGAGACGTATGAAGCCGCTGCTGGAGATCCAGGATTTACGCGTCGCCTTTCCGGGGCATCAGGCCGTGCGCGGGCTGAATCTGACCATCAACGCCGGCGAGACGCTGGCGCTGGTGGGGGAGTCGGGCTGCGGCAAATCCGCCACCGCGCTGGCGCTGATGCGGCTGGTGTCCGAACCCGGCCGCATCAGCGGGCTCGTTCTGTTCGAAGGCCGGGATCTGCTCACGCTGCCGGACCGCCAGATGCGCCGGCTGCGCGGCAACGCCATCTCGATGATCTTTCAGGAGCCGATGACCTCGCTCAACCCGGTGTTATCCATCGGCCGGCAGATCAGCGAAACCCTGCAAGTGCACGAAAATCTGTCCACCGCTGCCGCGCGGGCCAGAGCCGTCGAACTGCTGGATCTGGTAAAAATTCCCGACCCCGCCCGCCGCGTGGACGATTTCCCGCACAACCTGTCCGGTGGGCAGCGTCAGCGGGTAATGATCGCCATGGCGGTCGCCTGCCAGCCGCGGCTGTTGATCGCCGATGAACCGACCACCGCGCTGGACGTCACCATTCAGGCGCAAATTCTGGAACTGCTGGATAATCTGCGCCATGAGCTTTCCATGAGCCTGCTGCTGATTACCCACGATCTCGGCCTAGTGGCGCAGTGGGCCGACCGCGTTGCCGTGATGTACGCCGGGCAAAAAGTGGAGGAAGCGCCGACGGCGCAGCTGTTCGCCGCCCCCGCGCACCGCTACACCCAGGGGCTGCTGGCCACTTCGCTGCATATGGAGGGGGAAGCGCATTACCACACCGCGCGGCTGGCGGAGATCCACCACCACACGCAGGGCGATGAAACCGCGTTCTCCCTGTTCACCCCGCCGCCGCTGCCCGAACGCATTCCGGATCGCAGCGGCCGGCCGTTGCTGTCGCTGCGCCATATCCGCACCGAATATCCGACGCCGCAGGGCGCCGTCGCCGCGGTGGACGACGTCTCGCTGGATATCTATCCCGGAGAAACGCTGGGTCTGGTGGGCGAGTCCGGCTGCGGCAAGTCCACCCTGTCGAAAACCATCCTGCGCCTGCTGCCGCCGACGCAAGGCCAGATCATTCTTGACGGCCAGGAGATCACCCGTCTGAAAGAGTCACGCCTGCAAGCGCTGCGCCGTCAGGTGCAGATGGTATTTCAGGATCCCTACGCCTCGCTCAATCCGCGCCACGATATCGGCCATATTCTTGAAACTCCGCTGATCGTGCACGGTCTCGGCAACCGCGTCGAACGCCGGCGGGCAATACGCGACATTATTGAGCGCGTCGGACTGCCGCAAAGCAGCCTGGAGCGCTATCCGCATGAATTTTCCGGCGGCCAGCGCCAGCGCATCGGCATCGCCAGGGCGCTGGTGGTGCGGCCGTCACTGGTGATTTGCGATGAGCCCGTTTCCGCCCTTGATGTCTCCATTCAGGCGCAAATCCTCAACCTGCTGGTTGAATTGAAGAATGAAATGGGACTCTCGCTGCTGTTTATTTCTCACGATCTCGCCGTGGTGCGCTATATCGCCGACCGGGTGATGGTGATGCAGGACGGGCGCTGCGTGGAAAGCGGCGACCATTACAGTATCTGGCACCAGCCGCAGCACCCTTACACCCGCAAATTGATCGACGCGGTGCCAAGCGGACAACGGGAAACCTCGCTGCGCCAACGGCGGATTCCCTCTAACGCCGCGCCGACGGTGGGCGAACGGTTAACTCAAGAGGTTTAATGGTATGGATCTTGGCATTCAGGGGAAAAAAGCGCTGGTATGGGGCGCGAGCCGGGGGCTGGGCAAAGCCGCCGCATTGCAGCTGGCGCGGGAGGGGGTCGAGGTGACGCTGCTGGCGCGCAGCGGGAGCGCCCTGCAGGACGCCCGGCAGGACATTTATCAGCAGACCGGCAACCGCCCGGCCGCCTTCGTCGCCGACATTACCACCGAAGCCGGGCGCCAGGCCGCGCTGGAAGCCTGCCCCCGGCCCGATATTTTGATTAATAACGCCAGCGGGCCGACGCCGGGGGATTTCCGCCACTGGCAGCGCGAACACTGGCTGGCGGCGCTCGACAGCATGATGCTGGGGCCGATTGAGATGATCCGGCTGACCGTCGACGGCATGAGCGAACGCGGTTTCGGCCGCATCGTCAATATTACCTCCCGCAGCGTGAAAATTCCCCAGCTTGAACTGGGCTTGTCCAACAGCGCCCGTTCAGGGCTGACCGGGTTTGTCGCCGGCCTGTCCCGTACGCTCGTTGAGCGCAACGTGACCATTAATAATATTCTGCCGGGGATTTTCGACACCGAGGGGCAGTGGCAGCACATCCGCTCGCTGTCGGAACAAAGCGGCCGGGACTTCGCCGAGATCCAGCGCGAGCGGGCCGCCGCCAGCACCGCGAAACGCTACGGCCGTCCGGAAGAGTTCGGCGCCGCCTGCGCTTTTCTGTGCGCGGCGCAGGCGGGCTACATCACCGGACAAAATCTGCTTATCGACGGCGGCAGCTATCCGGGCACGTTTTAAGCGCCGGCGCATACAGGAAACGCGTAATGACAGACTCAACCCTTACCTTTGTCGATCAAGGGGAGATGGAATCGGCCATTCGCCGCTTTTTACCGGAGCTGATCGCCATCCGCCATCATATTCATCAGCACCCGGAAATCGGCTTTGAAGAGTTCGCCACCGCTCAACTGGTGGCGGAAAAACTGACGGCCTGGGGGCTTTCCGTCGCCACCGGCATCGGCGGAACCGGCGTGGTCGCCACGCTGCGCGGCCGCTACCCCGGCGCAGGGAGCATCGGCCTGCGGGCGGATATGGACGCGCTGTACATCAGCGAAAAAACCGGCCTGCCTTATGCCTCGCGGCATCCGGGGAAAATGCATGCCTGCGGCCACGACGGCCACACCACCATGCTGCTCGGCGCCGCGCGCTATCTGGCGCAACACCCGGATTTCGCCGGCACGGTGCATTTTATTTTTCAGCCGGCGGAGGAAGGATTGGGCGGCGCGCCCGCCATGCTGAACGACGGCTTGCTGACGCGTTTTCCCTGCGACCGGCTGTTCGGCCTGCACAATAAGCCCGGCATCGCCGCCGGCCGCTTTTCCATTCGCAGCGGCCCGATGCTGGCGGCCAGCGACGTCTGGCAGGTAACCTTTCACGGCACCGGCGGGCACGGCGGTTCAGGGGCGCATTTATCCATCGACCCCACCCTGCCCGCCGCACAGTTTATGCTCGCCCTGCAAACCATTATCAGCCGCAACGTTCCGGCGATGGAAGCCGCCGTACTGAGCATCGGCCATATCCAGGGCGGCGATATCAATGCCCCCAACGTGATCCCCGACCGGGTAACGCTGAAAGGCACCGGACGCAGCTACTCCCCGGCGGTGCGCCAGCTGCTGGAAACGCGCCTGCGCGAACTGGCGCGCCACGCCGCCCAGGGCTTTGGCGCCACGGCGGAGGTGAGCTACCAGCATCAGTATCCGCCGCTGATTAACGACGCCCGGGTCACCGAGCTGGCGATCGCCGCCGCCGCGCAGGTCGTCGGCGCCGAGCAGGTCAACACGGCGATGACCCCGCTGTTGGGGGCGGAGGATTTTTCCTACATGCTGGAACAGCGCCCCGGCGCTTTTATGATGCTGGGAAACAGCGCGCAAGACGACGCGGAGGTGCGCCATCTGCACACCCCGCACTACGACTTTAACGATGCGTTGATTCCATTGGGTATCCGCTACTGGGCGACGCTGGTCTATCAGGAACTGCGGCCGGCTTAAACCACAACACGAAAAGGATGAATCATGGTGGCTTTAGTGAAAACCAACCAACAGAGCCAAGAGAAAGAGGCGGACATCAAGCAGCGCATCCTGCGGGAAGCGATCACCATCTTTGCCTGCAAAGGCAGCGAACTGACGACCATTCGTGAAATTACCGAGGCCACCAACGTCAATCTGGCGGCGGTGAATTATTACTTCGGCTCCAAGGATGGGTTGCTGCGCGCCGTGCTGGATGCGGTTCTCGGGCCGTTGAATGAGGAAAGGACGCGCCTGCTGGATGAGGTGGAGCAGACTTACGGCGCCGTCCCGCCCGTCGCCGCGCTGCTGGATGCGCTGTTGCGTCCGCTGGTCAAGACGGCCCGCACCCCCGACGGCGGACGCATCGTGGTTCGTCTGCTGCAACATCTGCGCGCCACGCCGGGGCTGGGGGTAACCGCCCTGCTTTCCGCCCAGTTCGACCACACGGCTCACCGTTTTATCGATGCGTTTTCCCGCGCGCTGCCTGAATTATCCCGCGAGGAGATTATCTGGCGCTATGAATTCGCCCGCGGCGCGGCGATGCACGTACTGACCGATGCGGATCCGCGCTCCGGCCGTCTGGCGCTGCTATCCAAAGGGCTGTGCGACAACAGCGACGACGATCGCGTTCTGGCGCATCTATTGCGTTTTGTCGAGGCGGGCTTTATCGCCGAGCCGCTGCAATCCTGATGCGTATTTATCCGTATATGACTAAACAGGCAGGAAAGAGAGATGAGTAGAGAAAAAATCACCGGGTCGTTCGTCGCCCTGATCACCCCATTTAATGAAGACGGCAGCGTCGACTTCGGGGCGTTTGAAACCTTATTGAAATTTCAGGAAGACCACGGCACCGCCGCCGTATTAATCATGGGGTCGACCGGGGAAGTCTCCATGCTTTCCGCGGAAGAGAGAAAAGAGATTATCCGCCGCACCACGCAATACGGCACCGATAAAATGAAGCTGTTCTACGGCTGCACCGGCAATAATACCGATACCACCATCGATTACGTGCGCTACGCCAAGGATAACGGCGCGGACGGCGCCATTATCGCCGCGCCGGCCTACATTTGCGCCAGCGAAAGCGACATCGAAAACTACTTTCTGGAGATCGCCGACGCCACCGACCTGCCGTTAGGGATTTATAATAATCCGCCGCGGGTGAAAACCGACCTGCACTGGACCTCGCTGCTGCGCATCTTTAAGCACCCGAACTACGTGATTCATAAAGAGTCCACCACGCGCGTCGGTCAGGTCGCCCAGGTTCTGGCGGGCAATCCGGACGTTTCCGTCATGTGCTGCGACTCGCCGAACCTCGGTCTGGTGGTGCCGACCATGTCGCTGGGCGGGCACGGCACCGCCAATATGACCGGCAACATCGCGCCGGCGGAGCTGGCGGAGATCTCCCGGCAGTGGAAAGACGGTGCCGACGCGGAACGCTTTCGCGCGGCCTATCAGCACCTGCTGCCGCTGCTGCACTATACCTATTCGGCGATCAACCCGGTGGCGGTAAAATCGCTGATGAAGGCGGTCGGCTTGCCGGCGGGCAGCCTGCGCCGGCCGCTGCGGGATTTGCAGGGCGAGGCGCTGCAAACCGGCGTGCGCATTGTCAACGAATTGGGATTAAGCGCCAAATACGGCTTTAAAATTTAATTTCCGCGTTAATTTAATCATGTGAAAAAGCCGTCTGAATATCAGACGGCTCGATTTTATCGCCGGAAACCATTAATGCTATAACCCTATTAGAAGTTATATTGCACCCCGACGCGATAACGCGTTTGACGATTATCGGTAGTGCCGGACTCAGGCACATTCGCCAACGCGACGTAAGGCCGCCAGTTTTTATCCCATTTATAAGACACTTTTAAATCATGGGCGAGACTGTAGTTTTCATTATCCGACAGTTTTACTCTGGCGGAATTTGCTTTTTGATAATCCAGTTCATACTCCGCCTGAAAATCTTTCAGGAAAGAATAGCTGACCACCGCGGTAAGATTGTAGCCATTCTCCGAGGTTGATCCCGTTGTACCGATATTACTGCTGATGCGCTTATAATAAGGACGATAGCGCAAACTGACCGCCCAGTCGCTGGTAATATTGGCTTTACCGCGCAAATAAGGACGATAGCTATTATAGCTGGAGGTGGAATCCAAAGATAATCCCGGCTCCAGGGAGAAGGTATCGTTAAATTTATACAGATAGCTGGCAATCACCTCGGTGCCGTTGCTCACCGTCTCGTTGAACGGCTTGTTCGGCGTGTCGTCGTTGTTGTGCTGGGCCCATCGGGCTTCGACGGACAAACCGAAACCATTGGCGAAACGGTTGGAGATTAACAGGCGATCTCGATGATCGGCTTTGGCGGTATCTTTAAACTCATGGCGATAATCAATGGTTACCGCCAGCGCATTAATACTGATTAAAGAAGCTATGGCAGTCGTCAATAATTTTAATTTCATCATTTTCCCCGAAATGTTATATAAGAGTAAAAAAATAAATAGCGAAAATAAACCAGATAGGCATTTACGAATTTATCGACACTAAAATCCCGCCTCTATAAGAAAGAAGAGGTTTTAGCTTGGAAAGATATCGTTCGAGTTAATATAATGCCGCAGAGGATATTACCATTTGGTTCATTTTTTCAAAGCGAATTTACTGTATTTGTTTAGCCAAAAAAACGCAAAGGATGAAGGGAATTAAAGAAATAATAAATAAAACTTAACCAAGAGTTAAAACAAACGCTAAAAATTACTCTCTCAGGGGCGATTCCCCTGAGAGAGCTTAGGCGGAGTCATTATTGCGCTGAATTATTAACCAGCAGCGGCCCTGAACTATTGTTATTTATTGTTTGACCGCCCTGAGAGGCGCTGAATAACATTCCATTGCTTTGAGTATTTTTCAATACCCATACCCGGCCATAGTGGTTATAGAACCCCGCCGCGTGACCGGCTTCATGCCCGATGCCCTGATAAATATCGAAGTGCTGGCCTTTGATCGCCCCGCCGACATCCAGCGCCACCATCAGACGCATCTCGTATTTGCCGGTGAACTTCCCTTCATTATCCAGTAAAGGCACCTCCGCCAGCAGCGCCGTGCCGGCGGGGATCAGCGAGCGATCGGAGGCCACCGAGGCCTTAGCCACCAGCGGTACCGCGCTCGCCCCCTTCACCGGCGACGTCATCATCGGTTTAAAGAACACAAAGGAGGGATTCTGTTCCAGCAGTTCGCGGACGTCGTACTCGGAGTGCCGTTCGGCCCATTTACGGATCGCCTGCATCGACATCTCTTCCCGTGCCACTTCGCCGCGGTCGATCAGCACCTTGCCGATACTGCGGTAGGCATGGCCGTTCTTGCCGGCATAGCCGAAGAACGTCAGCGGGCGGCCGTCGCCGAAATCAATATAGGCGCTGCCCTGCACTTCCATCATAAAGTTATCCAGCAGCGAGTTGGACCATGCCAGAACCAGTCTCTCGTCCAACGCGCCGGAATAAATTGACGCCCGATCCGGCAGGCGACGGTTTTTCTTGCCGCGGGAAGGCATGGCATACAGCGGATAGCGGAACTCCCCCTGACGGGTATGGCGGGCTTGCAGCACCGGGGTGTAATAGCCGGTAAACTGCACGTTGCCGAAGTTGTCCACCCCCTCCATCTGCCAGGCGCTGAGACCGAACTGGCTCAGTTCCCGGGTATCGGCGCCCGACATCATCCAGCGTTCTATCGCGTCAAAGGTGTTATTGTTGCTGGTATACAGGCCCGGCGATGCGGCTCTGATTTCGGAGACCTGGGTGACGAAATCCCTGGCGTTGACCGGTTTGCCCGCGGCATTCGGCTCATTCACCAGTTCCAAAGGCTGGTTGAGGTGTCCGTCCTTATATTGCTGCCCGCGATCGGTAGGTTTGGATTGGCACCCGGCCAGAATGGCAATGACGATACCGGTCAGCACGTATTTTCCCCAACATCCTCTCATCTTCTTTGCGCTCTCTTTATGACATCGACGGATCCACCGCCGAACGATAACAAACACCTATAGAGAAAGAAACGACGCAGATAAAAAATTGCAGGAGCCTTTCAGTCCGATGCTTTGCCATTAATGACCCCACCCCAAACGCCGCCCCCCACATTATAGAACCCTGCGCCATAACGTTTAAAAAATAATCCATCAGGCGGTAAATTCAACACCTGCGCGGGTTATGGCATATTTTTCACAGAAATAGGTTGCATAGAAACGGATGGGGAGTATAGTGCGCATCCACGGACGCGGGGTGGAGCAGCCTGGTAGCTCGTCGGGCTCATAACCCGAAGGTCGTCGGTTCAAATCCGGCCCCCGCAACCAATTGATGTGAATAGAACATCAAAAGCAGTACGATATCAAGACGGACGCGGGGTGGAGCAGCCCGGTAGCTCGTCGGGCTCATAACCCGAAGGTCGTCAGTTCAAATCTGGCCCCCGCAACCAATTGATTATCAGCATCACAAGAACACCCTGACGGGTGTTTTTTTGTGCCCTGCGATCCCTGGCGGTCCCCCTGCGAGCCGTCGCTTGCGCGCTAGACCCGCGCCTGGCTGTCGAAATAGGCTTTAATGCCGGCGAAAATGGATTCGGCCACCTGTTGCTGAAAACGGCTGGTGCGCAATTTGCGCTCTTCTTCAAGATTGCTGATAAAAGCCGTTTCCACCAGCACCGACGGAATGTCCGGCGCTTTCAGCACCGCAAATCCGGCCTGATCGACGCGATTTTTATGCAACCGGTTCACCTTGCCTAGCCGGGTCAATATTTCCCCGCCGAACTTCAGACTGTCGTTAATGGTCACGGTCTGGACCAGATCAAACATGGTGTGGTCGAGATAGCGATCGCCGCTCATGCTGACCCCGCCGATCAAATCCGATTCGTTCTGCGTCTGCGCCAGAAAGCTGGCGGCGCTGCTGGTCGCCCCTTTCTTCGACAGCGCGAATACCGACGAGCCTCTGGCCGCGCGGTTGGTAAACGCATCCGCATGAATAGAAATAAACAGGTCGGCCCGCTGTTTGCGCGCTTTGGCCACCCGCACGCGCAGCGGAATAAACACGTCTTCATTGCGCGTCATATACACTTTCATCTTGGGTTCGCGTTCGATCAACGCGCGCAGCCGACGGGCGATTTGCAGCACGATATCCTTTTCGCGGGTTTTATTCTTGCCGATAGCGCCGGGGTCTTCGCCGCCGTGACCGGGATCGAGCATGACCACCAGCGGACGGTCGCGCCCGGCTTTGCCCTGCTGCGGCGCCTCCGCCGGCAGCGTCCGCTCCAGATCGCCCTTGTTGTAATCCTCCAGCAGCGCCAGCAGCGGATCTTCCGCATTATCATAACGGCCGGCCAGCGGATAGAGATCCATCACCAGACGATGCCGGAACTCGGCAACCGGACTCAGGGTAAACAGCTTGGCGTCTGTCCCCTGTTTTAGCTCCAGCACCAGACGCACGGTATTTTTATCAAACTGGCCGATGCGGGCGTTTTTAATCAAGGGATCGTTCTGATGAAACTGGCTGGAGATGCTCTTCAGCACGCTGTTCAGGTGGATATTTTCGATATCCACCACGATGCGATCCGGGTTGCCGAGGGTGAACTGCCTATACTTGAGCGCAAGATTCGATTCCAGCGTGACGCGGGTATAGGAAGAGGAAGGCCAGACGCGCACGGCAATCACCTGCGCGGCGGCGGCCATGCCGATACCGCTTACACTTAACAGCCAGGTTGCCGCGGCGCTTTGCAACAGGCGCCGCCGAGTCAGATTGTGATTCGAATAAGACATGCAACTCCGATCTGATTACTGTGTCATTGGCCAATACGCAAAACAGAGCGCTAAAAATTTCGAAAACTTTACCCAATCTCCCTCCCTATGTCATTCAAAAATCATTTTTATGCATTACGCGCCCTATATTTCAGGCCCGTTGGGGGAAATTCTTAAATTATCCCTCCCCACTTTAGCCGGTTACTTACCCCTTGCGTTTTGTTTGATAAAGAATAAAAATACAAAAATTACGAATAAACATGCAAAAAGGAGTCACAGTGAAGGAGCGTAGTACAGAACTGGTGGAAGGCTTCCGCCACTCGGTTCCCTATATCAATGCCCACCGTGGCAAAACCTTTGTCATCATGCTGGGCGGCGAAGCCATTGAGAATGAAAACTTCGCCAGCATCATTAACGATATCGGGCTGCTGCACAGTCTGGGAATTAAGCTGGTGGTGGTGTACGGCGCGCGCCCCCAGATTGACAACAATCTGACCACGCATCACTACGAGCCGCACTATCACAAGAATATCCGCATCACCGACCGGACCACGCTGGAACTGGTCAAGCAGGCCGCCGGGATGCTGCAACTGGATATCACCGCCCGGCTGTCCATGAGCCTGAACAATACCCCGCTGCAGGGCGCGCACATTAACGTCGTCAGCGGAAACTTTATCATCGCCCAGCCCCTCGGCGTGGACGACGGCGTCGACTACTGCCACAGCGGGCGCATCCGCCGTATCGACGAAGATGCCCTGCACCGCCAGCTGGACAGCGGGGCGATTGTGCTGCTGGGCCCGGTGGCGGTTTCCGTCACCGGGGAGAGCTTTAATCTGACCTCGGAGGAAGTCGCTACCCAGTTGGCGATCAAGCTGAAGGCGGAGAAAATGATCGGCTTCTGTTCTTCGCAGGGGGTGATTAATGAAGACGGCAAGATCATTTCCGAGCTATTCCCGGATGACGCCCAGCAGCGCATTGAAGCCATGGAGCAGGAAGGGGATTACCAGTCCGGCACCGTCAGATTTTTGCGCGGCGCGGTCAAAGCCTGCCGCAGCGGCGTGCGCCGCAGCCATCTGATTAGCTATCGGGAAGACGGCGCGCTGCTCCAGGAGCTATTTTCCCGCGATGGCATCGGCACGCAGATCGTGATGGAAAGCGCCGAACAGGTGCGCCGCGCCACCATCAACGATATCGGCGGCATTCTGGAACTGATCCGCCCGCTGGAACAGCAGGGCATTCTGGTCCGGCGCTCCCGCGAGCAGTTGGAAATGGAGATCGACAAGTTTACCGTCGTGGTGCGCGACAATCTGACCATCGCCTGCGCCGCGCTCTACCCTTTCCCGGAAGAGAGCATCGGCGAGATGGCCTGCGTCGCGGTGCATCCGGACTATCGCAGTTCCTCGCGCGGCGACATGCTGCTGCAGAGAATCGCCGCCCAGGCGCGTCAGCAAGGGCTGAAAAAACTGTTCGTCCTGACCACCCACAGCATTCACTGGTTCCAGGAGCGCGGTTTTTTACTCGCGGAAGTGGAAATGCTGCCGAAGAAAAAACAGGAGCTGTACAACTACCGTCGCCGCTCAAAAATACTGGTGCTGGATCTGGTCTGAAAGCCGGGGCTGCCGTTGCGCGGCCGGCTAATCGAGCAGCAATCCGCCGGAGCGCAATACCCGCCGGTTCACCGCGTCGGTCAATACCCCGTCGTGCCGCTCTCCGCCGCCCAGGCTGAACCAATGGCGGGCGCGGGTGATGCCGGTATAGATAAGCTCTCTAGTCAGAATCGGGCTGAGATTGTCCGGCAGCAATAGCGCGGTATGGGCGAACTCCGAGCCTTGCGACTTATGCACCGTCATGGCGAACACCGTCTCCACCGACGGCAGACGCCCCGGCAATATCCAGCGGATCGCCCCCGAGCCGTCGCCGGCGGGAAACGCCACGCGGATGCCCGGCTTTTGCCCGCCGTCGGGCAGCCGCTGGGGCACCTCCAGCGCAATGCCGATATCGCCGTTCATCAGTTTCTGACCGTAATCATTGCGGGTCACCAGCACCGGCCGTCCCGGATACCAGTTGTGCCACGCGCCCAGCAGACCGGCGTCAAACAGCAGTTCGGCGATGCGCGCGTTCAGTCCTTCCACGCCCCAGGTGCCGCGACGCAGGGCGCAGAGCAGCTGGAACCGGCCGAAGGCCTCCAGCACCGCGGCGGCCCAGGCGTCGAACGCCGCCTGCGGCGCCCGCGCATCCGGCCGTTCGGCCGCCATCACCCGCAGATAGTGGCCGTAGCCCACCGGCGGCGCGATGCCCGCCCGCGGCGCGAAAGCGTCGGCGGCGCCGTCGATCACCCAGCGTCGCCAGGCGCCCGCGTCGCCGGGATCCAGGGTCAGGCGCGCCAGATCGGGGTAATCCTGTTGCCAGAGGCGCGCCAGCGCCTGGCCGTCGCCCTGATTGACCGCCGCCGCCAACTGCCCGATACCGCTGTCGGCGCCAAAACGGTGGCTGTAACGCAGCATGGCGATCGCCTGATCGAGCTGGCTGCCCTGCGGGTCGATCATCGCCTCGTCCGGCGCCGCTTCGGCCACCTCCAGCAGCCAGTCCCGCGTCTGCGGCAAATAGTGCCCCGCGGCGGCGCGGCGACACAGCTCTCCCAGCAGCGCCCCGGCTTCCACCGACGCCAGCTGATCCTTGTCGCCCAGCAAGATCAGGCGGGCGTGATCGGGCATGGCCGCCAGCAGCGCGGCCATCATCTCCAGATCCACCATTGAGGCTTCATCCACCACCAGCACATCCAGCATCAGCGGATGTCCGGCATGATGACGGAAATGGCGGGTATCCGGGCGGCTGCCCAGCAGGCGATGCAGGGTCACCACTTTGCTGTCGATATCCTGCAGCTCGAGCCCCAGCTCCGCCAACGGCAGATGCGCCATCGCCCCGGCGATGGATTCGTTAAGGCGCGCCGCCGCCTTGCCGGTGGGCGCCGCCAGGCGGATACGCAGCGGCTGCCCGCGGGTTTCCAGCGCCAGCGCCTGCAACAGCGCCAACAGCTTCACCACCGTGGTGGTTTTACCGGTTCCCGGCCCGCCGGTGATAATACTGAACCCGCTGCCCGCCGCCAGCGCGCAGGCCAGCTTTTGCCAGTCCGTGCGCCCGCCGTTATTTCCCTTAAACAACAGGCTTAACAAACGACGCAGCGTGGCGCGCGGCAGCTCGGCGCGCCAGCGGGCGCCCTGCGCCAGGCGCTGCTCTATCGCCGTGCGCACGTCCTGCTCATACTGCCAGTAGCGGCGCAGATACAGACGGTGGCCGCGCAAGACCAGCGGCGTATTGCCCGCCGCCTCCGCCACCAGCAGGGGATGTCGTCGCAGCGCCGCCAGCCAGTTTTCCAGCGACACGCCCGCCAGCGCCTGCTCCGGCGTGGAGATATGGTCGTTGCCGCGATCGCCTTCCGGCGGCAGCGCCAGCGCGAAGGCGCTGTCGTTCAACGCCGCCGATAAATCGAGGCAGACGTGCCCGCGGCCCAACTGGTAGCTGACCAGCGCCGCGCCCAGCAGCAGCAACGGGTCAACGTCCGCGGATTCCTGTTGCAGAAACAGCGCCAGCGAGCGATCCAGCTCGCGCAGCCAGCCGCACTCAACCCACCGATCCAGTAACGCCAATACGCTCTCGTTGGTCATTTTCATACCTTGGCCGCCTTATCGGCGCTAAACAGCCGCTCCAGCGACTCAATCAGGGATTTGTCCGGACGCTGGGGGCAACCGCCGCGGCTCGCGGCCTGGCCGCCGCGCAGAAACAGATACAGCGCGCCGCCGACGTGACGATCGTAGTCGTAATCCGGCAGGCGTGACTTCAGCAGACGATGGAGCGCGAACAGGTACAGCGTCAGTTGCAGATCGTAGCGGTGATCGAGCATCGCGCGCGCCATGTTGGCCTCGTCGTAATCGGCGGCTTCCGCCCCCAGCCAGTTGGACTTGTAATCCAATACGTAATAGCGCCCCTGATGCTCAAACACCAGATCGATAAACCCCTTCAACATGCCGTTCAGTTCATCCGGCAGCAACGTCGCGCGCGGCGCGCCGTCCAGCGTCGCCGCCCTGACGTAACCGTCCAGCCGCTGGGTATTCACCTGGCTGAGGGAGAACCAGAACTCCATTTCAACCTGATACTGTGATTGGTTCAATCCGGCCAGCGTCATCGCGCCGGCGGCATGGTCATCGTTATGCGTCGGCATCGGCAGCGGCTGGTTGATCAAGGCCAGCAGCCAATCCGTCAGCGTCGGGATCCAGTGCTGCCAGCCGCGGCGGTTACAGCGGCGTGCCACCTGATCCTCAACCCGCGGGCGATCTTGCGCCAAAGCGGCAAACCCCTCCCGCCCGGCCCACTCCAGCAGCCCATGGAGGAAATTGCCCGGCGCCGCGCCGCGCGGAAAGCCGTACAGATCGTTGCCCGCCGCTGGCAGCGTTAAACTCGCGCCGACCTCCCGCGCTTCGCTGAACGTCTCCTGCGCGGCGCTCTGTACTTCCTGCTCCGGCGCGGCGACGGCGTCCGCGTCGACGTAGCTGCCCTGCGGGGCGATTTTCAGCCCGGAATAGCTGGTAATACGCCAGCGATGGCCGCGGATATCCCGCAGCGCCGGCTCGGCGGCGAGCGCCAGTGTATGCTCTTCACCGCGGTAAACCTGCGCTTCCGACGGCGCCAGTCGCCGCACCTCGGCGGTCGCGCCATACAGTTCCAGCAATAGATCCGCCAGCTGCGCCGGCTCCATCGCCTCCCCGGCGTTAAGCAGGTAGCCGGCGGCGCTGTTCTCCGCCCCTTTCGGCCACGCCATTCCCAGCCATATGGCATGGCGGGCGCGGGTCAGCGCTACGTAGAACTTACGCAGGTCTTCGCCCAGGCGCTCACGGTCGGCCAGCTGCAGCTGCGCTTCGCTGCCGTTTAGGGACAGCTGCAGATTCCCCTGGTCGTCGTGCCATTTCAGCGGCGAGTCCTTAGCGCTCACCGCGCGGAACGAGCAGGCGAAGGGCAGGAAAACCAGCGGATACTCCAGCCCCTTGGATTTATGCACCGTCACCACTTTTACCAGCGCCGCGTCGCTTTCCAGCCGCAGTTTGCGCGCATCGCCGCTCTGATTCTCGTCCTGCCGCTGTTCGGCCAGATAGCGGATCAGCGCATGGTCGCCGTCCAACTGCCCGCCGGCCTGCTGCAACAGTTCCGACAGGTGCAGCAGATCGGTCAGCGCGCGCGAGTCATTGGCGGACAGCAGGCGGCGCGGAACGTCGAAATCCCACATCAGCCGGCGCAGCATCGGTAACACGCCCTGTTTGCGCCAGCATTTCTGATAGCGGTGAAACTGCTCTACCCGGCTCTCCCACTCCTGCTCGTCGTGGTTGAGCCTGTCGAGCTGCGGCCAGCTCAGCCCCAGCGTGGCGGTGCCCAGCGCCGCGCGCAGCAGGCGGTCGTTTTCCGGTTCGGCGCAGGCCGCCAGCCAGTATTGCAGTTCGCCGGCCTGCGGGCTGGCGAAGACGGATTCCTTATCCGAGAGATAGACGCTGCGTACGCCGCGCGCCTTCAACTCGTCCCGCACCGCCTGCGCCTCGCGGCCGGTGTTGACCAGCACCGCCATATCGCCGGGCCGCACCGGCAGAAGATCGTTTCCCGGTGCCGCAAATCCGGCCTGGCGCTGTTGCCCCAAACGCAGCAGCCGCACGATTTCATCGGCGCAGGCCGCCGCCATTCGCCGCCGGTAATCCGTTTTCGACAGCGGCTCCGGCTCGTCAACGCACAGGAACGTCATGGCGCCGGCTTCGGCATCCTCCACCAGCCAGCGTTCATCCCGTCCTTTGGCCCGCACCGCCATAAACGGCACCTGATTCTCCCCGTCGCCGCGGCGGAACAGAAAAGCCCCGGCGCCCAGCGAGCGCGACTCCGCCAGGGAAAACACCTGATTGACGGCGTCGACCATCGCCCGCGTGGAGCGGAAGTTGGTGGTCAGCGTGTAGTGCCGGCCGGCGGTATCGCGCCGCGCCCGCAGGTAGGTAAAAATATCCGCGCCGCGGAAGGCGTAAATCGCCTGCTTGGGATCGCCGATCAGGATCAGGCCGTACTGGGCGTCGTTTTCCTTCACCCGGTAAACGGCGTCGAAAATGCGATATTGCAGCGGGTCGGTATCCTGAAACTCATCGATCATCGCCAGCGGGAACTGCTGGCGGATCATCTGCGCCAGCCGCGGGCCGTTCTCGCTGTTCAGCGCCGCATCCAGTCGGACCAACAGGTCGTTGAATCCCATCTGCGCCCGCCGTTGCTGCTCCTGCTGAAAGCGCGCGGCGACCCAGCGACAGGCGTGCCGCAAGACGCCGCCGCGGGCGTCGGGCAGGTTTTTCAATTTTTCCGGCAGGGTTTCCATCGCCGTCAGCGCCGGGTGATCGGGCGGCTGGCCCTGTTTCCAGCATTCGAGCAGGCCGGCCGGCGTCAGGCGCGTCCAGCCGGTGCCGATATCCAGCGTTTCGTCCGCGCCGTTCGCCCAGGCCTGCAATTTTTCCAGCCAGGGGAGGAAATAGCGCGCCTGAAGCTTGCGTCCGTCGACCACTTTGGCGGCCACGGCGCCTTCCAGCAGGGTGCGCAGTTCCCCGCACCAGACGTCCCAGCCGCTTTTCAGCGCCGCCAGCTCCCGCGCTTTTTCCTCGCGCGTCTGCGCAAACACCTGCCGCGGCGGCGTGACGGCGCCCAGCAAATCCACGTGTTCCAGCAACGGCGTCAGGCTGCGGTAAAGCGCGTCCGGCTCGCTCCACCAGTTGCGCAACGCGGCGATATCCTCGACGTCGAGGGGGAAAAAGAAGGTGCGCCAATAGTCGCGCACCACCTCCAGCAGCAGTTCGCTCTGGTCGGTTTCCAGCGTTTGACTAAACAGGCTGTCGCTGTCGAACGCGTGCTCGCCCAGCATGCGGTTACACCAGCCGTGAATGGTGGATACCGCGGCTTCGTCCATCCACTCGGCCGCCAGCTGCAGCTTGCGCGCGCAGCCCGGCCACTGTTCCGGCGGGTATTCCGCCCGCAGGTCATGCAGTAAATCCTCGTTCGCCGGCCGCGGCGCCACCTCCTGCGGCGAGCGCTGGAAATAACCGGCGGCCTCCGTCAACCGGGCGCGGATGCGGTCGCGCAGCTCTTTGGTGGCCGCATCGGTAAAGGTGACCACCAGAATTTCCGGCGGCGTCAGGGGGCGCGCAAAGGCCCGCTCGCCGCCGTGCCCCAGCACCAGGCGCACATACAGCATGGCGATGGTGAAGGTTTTGCCGGTGCCGGCGCTGGCCTCGATCAGATGGCTGCCGCTCAGCGGGAAATTCAGCACATCCAGCGGGGAAGGCATGGTTTGGGCGTTCATTCGCGGGCTCCTTGACGACTGCGGGCCGAGTTCGCCTTTACGCTGTGGTACAGCGGAGCGAGCAGCCGTTGCGTCCATTGCGCGAATTCGCCCTCCGCCCACAGCGCGGCAAAGCTCGGCCAGGCGCGGGACAGGTAAGGGTTGTCGCCCAGTTCGGCGAATTTGTTATTCTGCGGGTCGTGATCTTCATAGCAGGCGCGCGCCGCGCCGCCCGCCTCGCCGTCCGGCGGCGTTGTCGGCTCGCCGCCGCGATCCAGCCAGCAGAAGCCGGTTTTCGCCGCCAGCGGCAGCGGACGCCGCATCCCCTCGCGCCAGGCGGCGATCAACGCCTGCCAGTATTGCCGCGCCTGCTCAATCTCAAGCGGCGCCAGATGGACGGTGCCGTTTTTACTGACAATCACGCTGGACATCGGCTCGCCGCCAAGATGCCCGGCCAGATGCGCCACCCAGAAGGCCGGCAGCCTCTCCCAGCGGTAGCTGCGCTTTTTCTCGTTCATCAGGCCGCTGCTTTCCAGCACCAGCCGGCAACGCCTGCCGTCATCATCGCGGCGTAGCTCACCCAGCCAGTCTTCAAGCGGCGCCTCGCTCAATACCAGCTGTTCCGCCGGCAGCGGATGGGGCCAGCGCGCCAGCTCCTGCGCATAGCGGGCGAAGATATCTTCCATCGGCTCGGCCAGCGTCTGTTCCAGTACGCGGGAAAACCCGCCCGGCGCCAGCTCGCCGCGGCGGGCGATGCGCTCCAGTTGCTGTTGCAACGCCGGCTCACGCGGCATGCCGCGCTGCACCGCCGCTTTCTGCACCTGAATCAGCTCGTCCTGCAGGCGCCAGTTTTCCAGCGCATTGATGGCGAAGGGTTCCTGATCGTTGCTCGCCGGGTCCTCCAGCTCGAAGTAAATATTCAGCCGCTGGCGAAAGAAGCTGCGCACCGGATTACGTAAAAAGTCAGCCAGTTGACGCAGCGTCAGCGCCCCCTCCTGCTGATAGTCCGCCAAGTCCTGCGTTTCGCTTTCCCGCGGCGTTTCCGGCAGTAAGCCGGCGCGCCATTCGCGCGCGTAGCTGAACAGCGGGTTATCGGCGGTAAAGTAATCCTGGTTGAACGGCTGCAGACGGTGCTCCACCGTCAGCGCGGCGAGCAAATCGCCGCCGCCCTCTTGCCGCCAGCCGGCGGCGAGATGATCGCGCAGCTGCGCCACCAGCACCGACGGCGGACGCTCGGCGTTGTCGTGAATGCTGCGCCCCACCCAGCTGATATACAGCCGCTCGCGCGCCGACAGCAGCGCTTCCAGGAACAGATAGCGATCGTCCTCGCGGCGCGAGCGATCGCCGGGGCGATAGTCCCGCCCCATCAGGTCGAAATCGAGCGGGATGCGGTTGCGCGGATAGTCGCCGTCATTCATCCCCAGCAGGCAAACGTGGCGGAAAGGAATGGCGCGCATCGGCATCAGGGTGGCGAAGGTCACCGCGCCGCCGAAAAACGGCTGGGTCAGCCCCGGTTGCGCAAACAGCCCCAGCCAGTGCTCCCGCACCACCGACAGCGGCAGGCTTTGCTCCAGCGCCACGCTTTCGCAGGCGTCCAGCCAGTTTTGCAGGCCGTCCTCCAGTTGCCACAGAATAAAGCCCTCGTCGCCGTCATCGGCGACGAAAAACATCGCCAGCAGATCGCGCAGGCGCTCGCCCCACTCCATCGGGGTCGCCGTCCGGCACAGCATTCTCCAGGCCTGTTCCAGACTGTTAAGAAAGCGCGCCAACTGCCCGGCCAGCGCCGCGTCGAGCCCGCCGACCTCGTCCAGCGGCTCAATATCCCGCCACGCCTCGCCGCCGCCCACCGCATACCCCAGCAGCATGCGGCGCAGGCCGAAGAACCAGCTGTTTTGCGCCGGCGCCTGCGGTAAATCCAGGCTTTGCCGCTGTTCCGCATGCAATCCCCAGCGTACGTTGGCCGTGCGGATCCAGCGTTGCAGCAGCGGCAGTTGCTCTTCGCTAATGGCAAAACGCTGCCGCACGGCGGGCACGTCGAGCAGATCGAGCAAATCGCTTACCGCGAAGCGCGACTGCGGCAGATTCAGCAAGCGCTCCAGGGCTCCCAGCAGCAGGCTGTTCTGACGCGCCCCGCGATCGGCCACGCTAAAGGGGATATAACGCGCATCCTGATAGTCCGTCAGGCCGAATACCGCCTGAATATGCGGGGCGTAGCCGTTGATGTCGGGCACCATCACGATAATGTCGCGCGGGCGCAGGGCGGCGTCCGCGGCAAACGCCGCCAGCAGTTGGTCGTGCAGCACTTCCACCTCACGCTGCGGGCTGTGGGTAATATGAAAGCGGATCGATTGATCGCGCGGGAGGTCGACCACCGGCCACAGCGCCCGGCTTTCCGCCAGCGGGCGCAGCTCGCGGATATCATCCTGCAACTGATGCAGCAGCGTATCCCCGCCGTTTTCCTCAAACAGGTCGATACGCGCTATTTCCGGCAGCAGCAGCGATTCATACCGTTCGCGCTGGTCGTATTCATCCAGCAGGCCGATATAATCCCGCCCCTGTTTTCCCCACGCCGCCAGCAGCGGATGCGCATGCTGGTGCAGCTCTTCCTCGGCGATGACTTCGGGCATGCCCGGTTTGCGCTGCTGGCGAATGCGCTCGGCGCGCAGCAGATCCTTGTCGGCAATGATATTGCCCCAATAGTGTTCGCACGGGTTGTGCACGCACATAAACACCTGGGTCCAGCGCCCGATGGCCGCCAGCACCTCCAGCGCCTGCTGCGGCAGAGAGGAGATACCGAACACAATGACGCGCGCCGGCAGGCCCGCGGGCCGTTCATCATCGCCCCGCTGTTCCGCCTGCGCCAGAAAACGCTGGTGCAGCGCCGCCCGGCTGGTTTCCGACAGCGCTTCCCCGGCGTCGTCCAGCAATGCGCGCCACAGCAAAGGCTGCCAGCTCTGCTCTTCCGGCAAAGGCTCCCGGCCGCGGCGGCTGGTATTCAGCACGTCACTGCCGCTTGCCCAGTCGGCCAGCCAGTCGGAGCGGTACACCTGATACTGGTCGAACAAATCGGCCAGCCGTTCGGAGAGCTGATAAAGCTTGCGCCGGTCGTCATCCTGTTGCAGAAAACGCGCCAGCGGGGCAAACGCCGGTTGCGCCAGCAGCGACGGCAGCAGGCGCATCAGCCGCCAGATCAGCAGGGGCTTGTCGAACGGCGAGGAGTCGGGCACCCGCTCGCGCCCCAGCACGGCCCGATAGACCTGCCAGAAAAAGCGCGCCGGCAGCTGGATATCCAGCGCCGCGGCCACGCCGCAGCCGCCGTCGTCCGCGTCGCGTGCCAATGCCAGCTTCAGCCATTGTCCGATGCCGTTGCTCTGTACCAGAATGACCTCATTATCGAGCGCCGGCAGCGGGTGAGCGGACATCCATGAGACCAGCACGTCGCGCAGCACTTCGGAATGATTGCCGTGAATCACCATCATTCCGGGTTGTAGGGCATTTTCGTTCGTCGAAGCCATAGTGATTTATCTCGCCGGCGCTTTTTGCAACGGCAGCGTTTTCTGCAACGAGGAGGCGTCGGGATAGGTATGCCACCCCTGCGGCGCGGCATACTCCGCCTTGCCGTGATGATTGCCGGAAATTTGCGACAACACCGCCAGCCCCTGCGGCTTCAGCGCCTGGCTGAAGTAATCGGCCAGCTGTTGCACCGTCAGCGGCTTGATGGCGGCGATCAGCTTTTCGCGGGTATCAAAGCTGAAATTTTCCCGCTGCAGATCGTTAAGAAAACGCCTCGCCTCTTCATCCAGCGTTTGCGGGCGCTGGCTCAGTTCATTAATCACCCCCTGTTTGTACTGGGCGAACTCGTCGGCGCTCATCGCCCGCAGCCGCGCCTGCGCTTTCTGATAGAAATCCTGATAGCGCTGATACAGATAGGCCGGTTGTTTACTGTTGCTTTGCAGCAGGAAACCGATCCCCCACTGCCGCCCGACGGAGATCGGGAAGGCGAATACCGCGTAGCCGAGCTGCTCTTCCGTTCTTAGCTGGCTGTAGAACCAGGGCTGAATAATCTGCCCCAGCACCGAGCTATAGGCCATGCCCTGAATTTCGCCGTAGCCCGTCGGCACATATACCGAGGCCAGCGCGGAGTCGCTGCTGCCGCCGGGCCGCTGCAGGTTGGCCCGTTGCGTTTTATCAATCCGCACGTCATCGCTGCGCCACAGGATTTCTCCGCCGCAGTTCAGGCGGGCTTTTAGCGTCTGCGCCAGTTCCGTTACCCGTTGCGGCGGCAAATTCCCCACCACCAGCATTTCCGGCGCCGCCTGTTGCAGCAGCGTTTTGCGGTACTCCACAATGTCCCGCAGCGTAATCCCTTGCAGCAAACTGCGCCGCTCGGCGCGTTCGGTATAGGGCACCTGCGACAGCACCTGGATCGGCTGAACGGCCAGTTCAAACGCTTTCCCTTTTTCCGCCGCCTCCAATTGCTGCTCATACCAGGACTTCGCCTGCTGCAGCTGCTCTTCCGTCGAGGAGAAAGAGGTATAGCCCTCCACCAGCGCCAGCAGCAGCTGAGGCAGGCGCTGGGTGTAGCCGCTGGCCTTGATGGTCAGGCCGTCATTGCTGCTGGTGGAGAAGCTGATGCCGCCCACCGACGCCTGATAGCTCAACTCGTCCAGCGCCAGACCGGCCAGATAGTCGTTCAGGGCGAACAGAACCTGATTACGTGCGCCGTCGCGGGCTTCTTTATTGCGTAAAAACAAGGTGATATCGGCCCTGGGCTCATCGGCGAAGTAGCGGCTGGGCATATACAGCACCCGCAATCCCGGCTGTTGCAGTAACACTTGCGGATGGGTAACTTCGGCATCCGGTTTAATCAGGGAAAAATCATCCGGGATATAGGGGTTGACCGTGGGGAGCGTCAGTGAAATTTTCCGTCCCAGTGTTTCCCACCGGGCAAAGGTGGCGGCGGGCACGCTGTCCACCTGATAAGGCGCATCGACAAAATAGGCCACCTTGTTGTGCGGTTCATCCGGACCGATCAGCCAGATACGGGCGTTCTGCGGACGCATCTCATCCAGCCGTGCGGCAATGGCTTGCGGATCGTAGCGATCGGCCAGATATACCGCATCCAGCGTATGTTCCACCGGCACCCGCAGCATGGTATCCACCAGCCATTCGATATAGTCCATATCGCGGCTGATGGAGGGGTAGCGGAAATCCAGATCCAGCACGTTGGCGATTTCATCGAAATAGCGCTGTTGGATGCCTTCCCGGCGCACCAGTTGCAGGTAATTGAAGATTGCCGCGATAACCTCATCGCGCCGCGCCAGACCTTTATCCGTTAACGAGGCCGAAATGGCGAAAATGCCGCCGTTGCGATCGATAACCGGGTCGGAACCGGCGCCGATGGACTCCACCAGTCCCTCTTTCTGCAACCAGTCGGATAGCGTGTTCTGGCTGCGGTTGCCGATCAGATAGCTGATATAGGTATCCGTTTTGCTGCGAAATGCCTGGCTGTTGTTATCCACCCGGAATTCAATGCGCAGCTGTTTGCGCGGCTGCGCCGGAACGTAGTGGATGATGATGCCGCGCTGCGCTTCGGTGGCTACCGGGACGGTGATCGGCGGCACGTCGGCGTCATGATTGGCGATGCGCCCGAAAGTGCTCGCCGCCAGCGCGGCCAGCTCCGGTAAAGGCCGGTTGCTGTAAATCACCCCTTTCATCAGATTGGCGGAGTAATAGCGCTGATAAAACTTCACCAGTTCGTCGTGCAGCTTGCTGCCGGGCTTGTCGCTCAGGGTGTCGAGATTGCCGCCGGAGAATCGCGAGCTGGGATGCGCCGGATTCAAGGTTTCCGCCCCCACCTGCGCCATGCGATGGCCGTCACGGGAACGGGCCATGGTCATTTCCGCATTCACCGCGTGCCGTTCGCGGTCGGCGTTGACCGGATCGAGCAAAGGCGCGGCGATGGCGTCCGCCAGACGGTCAACCGCCGGTTGCAGCGCATCATTTTCCACTTCCAGATAATACGCCGTGCGGTACGACGCGGTGCTGGCATTGTGGCTGCCGCCGTGCTTTTTCAGGAATTCGGACAGGGCTTCCGGCTGCGGATAGCGTTTGGAGCCCATCAACACCATATGCTCAAGATAATGCGCCAGCCCCAGCTGACTGGCGGGATCGTCCAGCGACCCTACCGGCAACGCCAGCGAGGCCAGGGATTTCGTCGCCTGCGCATCGGAAACCAGCAGCACCGTCATGCCGTTATCCAGTTTTATCGCCTGATACTGGCGCGGGTCCTTGTCGCTTTTATGAATGGTTTGCGCCAGCGGCTGCCAACCGGTTTCCGCCCAGCTCGACGGAAGCCAGAAAATAAATAACAACAACCACCCGCTAATCCAGACAAACTGCCTACGCATGCATTTCTCCATAGCCTTCACGTCGAATAGATAAATCAAATCAGAGTAGAACGGATTGGCGACAGTCACCAGTATAGATCCGTCATACTTCACGCTGCCGGACAAAACCAGCGGGTGAGCCGCGCCTGGTAATGTCGCGGCGTGGTCGCGGTGGCCGTCACCCTGCGGCATCCCGCCCCCTGCGCCTGTTCCGACAGATTGAATCGCCATCCGCTTTCCGGCGGCGGAACGATTGCATGGTACTTCATTCCGGCTTCATAGGCTTCCAGTTGCTGAGCAGCCAGTCGCCACGCCTGACGCTGCTGCCATTGATGCTGGAACGATTGCTGCAAAACCTGATGATATTGCAGCAGCCCGAGCAGCGACACCGCGAACAACAGAGCCGCCGCCAGCGTTTCCGGCAGGCTGAAGCCGCGCTGCTGAAACGGCCGGCCGCGGAGCGCCCTATTCCGCATCGGCACAGCGGGCGCTTTCCCTATCCGGACAAAAATCCAGCCAGCCCTGGGGCAAGGGCTGCAGGGTACCATTCTCCGACGCCGGCGTTAAGAATATCACTCTGCGATACAGCGCCAGCGGACGCGGCTGCGCCGGGAGCCGTCCCTCGCCGCGCAATAGCCATTGCGCCTCGCCAGACGCCTTTTTCAGGCAGGCCCGCAGCGCTTCCGACGCCAGCGCCTGACACTGCCAGCCCTCCTCCGCGTCGCGCCAGCGCAGGCTCATCCCCCAGTTCAGCGAGGATAACGCCTGATTAAATGCGCGCAGGTAGTGGCGCTCATCATTCCCCGTTTGTATCGCCGCATCAAGCTGGCGCTGCAGGCCGGACATCAGCAGCAGCCCCACGATGGAGAGCAGCATTACCATCGTCAACGTACTGCCGCCGGACTGCCATGCCTTGTTCATTGATTACGCCCCACGATCAAGCGGGTGATTTGCCGGCCAATAGCCGGACGTTTCGTCCAGTAGCCTGCCAGCTGCAGCTGATACAGCGCCGCGCCCGGACGATCGGTCAGCGGCTGTATACGAAACTGCGCGATCGTCACTTCCTGCGGATCAAAGCGTTTTTCCCAGCGATCGCCCTGACAGCCATGCGTTCCCCGCTGCACTTCCAGGGCGCCGGCGCGCAAACGATAGCCGAAAGATTCGCCGTCCTGCCGCTCGCCGCCGTCCCAAACGCCGTTGCGGTTCAGATCGTATGACACATTAAGGCAGCTTTGCGCCG
Source organism: Brenneria corticis (assembly GCF_003115855.1). Lineage (GTDB taxonomy): Bacteria > Pseudomonadota > Gammaproteobacteria > Enterobacterales > Enterobacteriaceae > Brenneria > Brenneria corticis. Next base: position 134,516 of record NZ_KZ819082.1, on the reverse strand, counting down.
CCTCGCCCGGATAGTTGCCGATGCTGACGGCGCGCCCCCGGCATTCACCGGCGCAGAACCCCGCCCGGCGGAGATCCTTTTCAATCCCGGAAACGGCCTGGCCGAGCACCTGCTCCAGGCGGAAATAGTGGGCGCTGTTCTGGCTTTGCGCGCGCAGCAGCGGATAGAGCTGCGCCGCCGACAGCATAATCAGGCTGCCCAGACTGAGCGCCAGCAACATCTCCGCCAGCGTGAATCCCCGTTGCGCCCTGTTTAACATAGCGGGATCGCCAGCACCTGCCGGTCTTCGCTGCACAGACGCAGGCGCCCGCGCACCGAGATCACCAGGCGCAGTTTTCCGGCGGCGTTCGCCAGCGTAATATGTCCGGCCTGCGCCGTATTGCGTAAGCCGTAAAAAGTCAGGGTATCGCTGGTAAACGCCGAGACGGAGAGATCTTTATCGGCGCGCGTAAACTGGCGGGGGTTCTGTTCCGCGCAGCTTTTTATTGCGCTATCGTCCGCCGCGTCGTTCAGGCACCAGTATTCACCCTGCCGTATAAACCGCGCCGTGCGGGTTTCATTACGCCAATCGGCGTTGGCCCGCACCCGGCTTAAAAAATCCAGCAGTTGCCGCGCCCCCTGCTCCAGCCGCAGCGCCTGTTGATACCCCGTCCAGGCGTGCAGACCGCCGCCGGCCAGCAGCGCCGCTATCGTCAGAACCGCCAATAATTCAAGCAAGGTAATCCCCCGCGATTGTCGAATAGCCGTTTTCATACCGCCAGTGTGGGGATTTTATTGAATAACGACAGGGGATTAACGGCGTTATACGAGAAGATACGCAATGTTTGCGCGCAACCATGCAACGAAGGGGGAAAGATGCGGGGATAATCCCTGATTGTGCTGAGGAACCAGGTAGTTACCCCACCCCAGCCCTCCCCTTCGCAGGGGAGGGAGTCAGCTCCTCCCCCTGACAAGGACTGTCTCTTAGTCACATATACTGTTAACGGTATATGTGAGTTCAGCGCTATTTCGTGCGCTAGAAGGCCATCATTTCTCTGCTATGTCGCAGCACGCGCCCGACGCAGGGTGGTTCAAGCGCCACCACCCTCCGGACCCGGGCTTGTGGCTGAAATCACGTCGCTGACGCGATGCCTTCGGCGGTCGCCCCCTTTCCCGAACCGCCAGTGACGCGTTCCCGACGCGGCACTGGCTTGCGCCGCTTCCCTGCGGCGCATTCGCGGGGTCGTCCACCTCAGCGTGATTTCTTACGCCGACGAAAAGCAAAAAACAAAGAACCAAGAATGAACCAAAGACCAGAATACACATGGCCTCTAGAGGTTCCTTGGATTTGTGTATAAGAGACAGTGACAAGGGGGAGGCTGGGGGTCATTAATGGCGAATAGCCGAATTTTGTCAACATGCCAAGGCGGCGCAGGCCGCCCTGTCACTCAATCAACTTCAGATCGCCACCGGCGCTTTAATCGGCGGATGCGGATCGTAGCCTTCGATTTCAAAGTCTTCAAAACGGTAGTCAAACAGCGTATCGGGACGGCGTTTAATCACCAGCTTCGGCAAGGGACGCGGTTCGCGGCTCAGTTGCAGGTGCGTCTGTTCCATATGGTTGTTGTAGAGGTGGGTATCCCCGCCCGTCCAGACGAAGTCCCCGACCTCCAGGTCGCACTGCTGCGCCACCATATGCACCAGTAAGGCATAGCTGGCGATATTGAAAGGCAAACCGAGGAACACGTCGCACGAACGCTGATAAAGCTGGCAGGATAATTTGCCGTCGGCAACGTAGAACTGGAAAAAGGCATGGCACGGCGCCAGCGCCATCTTGTCCAGCTCCCCCACGTTCCAGGCGGAAACGATAATGCGCCGGGAGTCGGGATCCTGTTTCAACTGGGTCAGCACGTTTTTCAGCTGATCGATCTGACGCCCGTCGACCGCGCCCCAGGCGCGCCATTGTTTGCCGTAGACCGGGCCGAGATCGCCGTTTTCATCCGCCCATTCGTCCCAAATACTCACTTTGTTGTCATGCAGGTAAGCCACGTTGGTATCACCGTTGAGGAACCACAGCAGCTCATGAATGATCGAACGCAGATGGCAGCGCTTGGTGGTTACCAGCGGAAAACCCTGCTGTAAATTGAAACGCATCTGATGACCGAAAATCGACAGGGTGCCGGTGCCGGTGCGATCGGCTTTCGGCGTCCCTTCCTCGAGCACTTTTTTCATCAGATCCAGATACTGTTTCATACTACCTCACCACGAATATTAAAAAATGACGGCCGACGATTATTGCTGCGCGGGCTGACGGCGATAGGCCCAGACCATCATCAGAACCCCGACGACGACCATCGGTATCGACAGAATTTGCCCCATGCTGAAGATATTGCTGAATAACCCCAGCTGCGCATCAGGCTGGCGGAAAAATTCCGCGATGATGCGGAAAACGCCGTAGCCGATCAGGAACAGCCCGGAAACGCTGCCCATCGGGCGCGGTTTACGGATAAACAGATTCAATATGATAAACAGCGCGATGCCCTCAAGCGCCATCTGATACAGCTGAGAGGGATGGCGCGGCAGCATGCCGTACTGGTTGAAAATGGCCTGCCATTGCGGATTGCCGGCCGCCAGCGCCAGATCTTCGCCGCGTGAGCCGGGGAATAACATCGCCCATGGCGTACCGGTGGTGACGCGACCCCAAAGTTCGCCGTTGATAAAGTTGCCCAGACGACCGGCCGCCAGGCCAAAAGGGATTAACGGCGCGATAAAATCAGCCACCTGGAAGAAATGCCGTTTGGTGCGCCGGGCGAACCACAGCATGACGCAAATCACGCCGATCAGACCGCCGTGGAATGACATGCCGCCATCCCAGACTTTAAATAAATAGAGCGGATTATCCATAAACGACGGCAACGCATAGAACAGCACATAGCCCAGTCGGCCGCCGATAAATACCCCGAGAAAGCCCATATACAACAGGTTTTCGACTTCGTCCCTCGTCCAGCCGCTACCCGGTTTGTTGGCGCGACGCACCGCCAGCCACATGGCAAACACAAACCCAACCAAATACATCAGCCCATACCAGTGCAAAGCCACGGGGCCAATTGAAAAGATCACCGGATCAAACTGAGGAAACGCCAGATAGCTCGTCGTCATCGTTCACCACATATTTTGTTGTATTGTCCCCGGCCTGGGGTTATCGGTCGAGGCGGGGCGTTTTCCCGCCGACCGCGGTGGCGAATCATAGCATAGCGCACCGAATCCGTAGGTTATCCGCATAAGAAAAGTTCTGTAAAGCATCCGCTATCCGTCAATCAGCGACCGCCGCGGATCAGCCCCCCCAGCCCGCGCTCTTCGGCGAAGACGGCGGCGAGGCGGCGCACCTCCCCGGCGCTTGGGGCCTTCAGCAACTGCCCGACCAGCGTCTGCGCCTCGGGTAAAGCAATCTGGCGCAGCAGGTATTTAATGCGCGCCACGCTGCGGCCGTTCATACTGAGCGCGCGATAACCCAGCCCGGTCAGCACTAGCGCCCCCAGCGGTTCCCCCGCCATCTCGCCGCACACGGAAACCGCGATACCCTGGCGCCGGCACTCGGCGGCGATAGTATTCAGCGCCTGTAGCATCGCCGGATGCAGGCTGTCATACAGGGAAGCGACGTGGGCGTTATTACGGTCCACCGCCAATAGATACTGGGTCAGATCGTTGGTGCCGACGGAAACAAAATCAACGCGCTCGGCCAGATGCGGCAGCATAAAAATCATCGACGGCACTTCGATCATAATGCCGATGCGCGGCCGGGGCTGCGGAGATCCCAACTGTTCCTCGACTTCGCCCGCGGCCTGGTCGATCAGGCGGCGGGACTCATCGATCTCATCCAGACTGCTCACCATCGGCAGCAGAATATGCAGATTGCCGCTATGGGCGTTCGCCCGCAGCATGGCGCGAATCTGGATAAGGAATATTTCCGGCTGATCGAGGGTAATACGGATACCGCGCCAGCCAAGGCTGGGGTTCTCCTCGCTGATGGGCAGATACGGCAATGGCTTGTCGGCGCCGATATCCAACGTGCGCAGCGTCACCTGCCCCGCGGGAAAGAGCTGTAACATGCTTTGATATTGCGCCGTTTGCTCATCTTCGGACGGGAAGCCGCTCTGCAGCATAAAGGGGATCTCGGTTCGATACAGACCGATTCCATCCACTTGATTTATGATGTTTTTATCATGCTCCGCGCTTAGTCCGGCGTTCAGCATCACCTGTATGCGTTCGCCGCTTTTCAGTACCGCCGGGCGCGCCATATCATCTTCCGCCAGGCGGGTGAGCGCATTTTCTTCAATCAGCAGACGCTGATATTCCTGCACCACTAGCGGTTCGGGATCCACCAGTAGCTCGCCGCGATAGCCGTCGATAATCAGCATGCGCTGATGAAGCAGCTCAGGCTGAATATCCGCGCCGACCAGGGTCGGGATCCCCATGGCGCGCACCAGAATGGCGGCATGAGAATTTGCCGCGCCGTCGTAGACCACCACCCCCGCCAGCCGCTCCGCGGGCAATTCCGCCAGCAGCGTCGCCGTCAGTTCATCGGCAACCAGAATAAAGCGTTCGGGCCACCGTCCGAGGCTGGGCGCGTTATCGTCGAGATGGAACAACAACCGCTGCCCGAGGGCGCGGAAATCGCCGGCCCGTTCGCGCAGATAGGTATCCTGCAGGTTGGAGAACCGCGCCGCGAAACGCTCAATCACCAGCTTGACCGCCCATTGCGCGGCGTTGCCGGCGTCCACTTCCTGAAACAGTTCGCGCTTCAAGCGGGCATCATTGAGCAGGTGGGAATAGAGATCAAAAATGGCGGCGCTCTCTTTTTGCGCGCCGCCGCTGAAACGTTTGCTGAAACGGCGAAACTCCGCGGTGGCTTCCTCCAGCGCCTGGGTTAGCCGGGCGCGCTCCCGCTCGCTGTCCAGACTTGAAGCGGGAAAAACCTGATCCAGCGAAGGCTGGCTGCAATCCCGCCAGCCGGGCGCGATAGCCACGCCGGGGGATGCCGTCAGCGCTTTAACGCGCGCCTGACGGAATTGCCCGAACAGCGTTTTAATCTGCGACAGGGAAAGAATGGCCGCCATCTGCGTCGCCAGCGTCACCATGAACGACTCTTCGTTCTTATCAAACTGCCGGTGTTCGCGCTGCTGCACCACCAACACCCCCAGCAGCTGGCGGCGATGGATAACGGGCACCCCGAGAAAAGAGCGGAAATGCTGTTCCTTTACGGCGGGAATATATTTGAAACTGGGGTGGGTGCGGGCGTCCGCCAGATTAATCGGCTCCGCCCGCTGGCCCACCAGGCCGACCACGCCCTGGCCGAACGCCAGCGTGACGGTGCGCCCGCGCGGTTTTTTCAATCCGCGCGTGGCCATCAGGTAGTAGCATTGGTGGTGGTGATCGGCCAGATAGATGGAACAGACTTCCGTGTCCATTGCCTGACAGATTTCATTCACCAGAATATCCAGCGCATCATCAAGGCGGGCCGCCGCCGCTACTTTTTCGACAATTTCTCGCAGGCGCGTAAGCATGATGTGCCTGATTTACCCTCTCTTTCGCCGGGAGCCGGGCGGCAGCGCCGTCCGAGCCGCGCTATGCTCCTGAAGCTGTATCACCGGGCTGATAAACTCTTTCATCACCCGACGATAAACGTCACGCTTGAAAGAGACCACCTGACGTACCGGATACCAGTAGCTGACCCAGCGCCAGCCGTCGAATTCAGGCGTACCGCTGCTTTGCATATTGATCTCTGACTCATTGCACATTAACTGTAGCAGAAACCATTTTTGCTTTTGGCCGATACATACCGGTTTTGTATCCCAACGCACCAAACGTTTTGGTAATTTATAGCGTAACCAGTTGCGGGTAGATGCCAGGATACGCACATCTTTTTTCCTTAACCCCACTTCCTCAAACAGTTCACGGTACATCGCCTGTTCCGCGTTTTCGCCGGGGTTAATTCCCCCCTGGGGAAACTGCCAGGAGTGCTGACCGTAGCGACGAGCCCACAGGACCTGCCCCTGCCGATTACAAATTACGATACCAACATTCGGGCGGTAGCCATCATCATCGATCACCGGACTACCTCAATAGACTTTAATGCAAAGATGAGCTGATTGTTTCACACTCCCGGCAGACGGTAAACTACTGCTTGGGGCCGTACCCCTTCGAATAAAGTCGCGATAACCCACAGATAGCATCAAAGTTATAAACATGTAAAAGCCGATCCCGGCGGCTTATTCACTATTTCTGTGGACATCTTTGTGCAGAACCCATGAAAAAGTGAGTGGAACCTGTTGCCGGCCGTTAAGAACCCCTTTTAAGATCCAAATAAATAATCTTTTACTTTCATTATGTTAATTAGGTTTTCAACCACAAAACCACCGTAAAAGATCCTGGCGGGATTATTCCTGCCTTAACGCTGGCGAAAGATCGTCCTATGCCGACCTTATCCACAACCACGGACAATACATCAGACAAAAAACCGGCAAAAACAGCAAAACCGGCCCACGTCAAGGCTGTAAATCAAACCAGTAATGCTTCTTTATGCCGGTTATCCAAGAAATCTGTGGATAACCTGGTGTAAGATCCTGTTCATTGTTGGCGTCTACAGGTGCACAGTTTACGAAATAAGATTCCGCCGACAGGATCTCATTGGGAAAAACCGCTATGAATCATGCTATTATCGATTCTTTCAACAAGTTCTCCGACCGTGCGTTAATGTTTTTCGCCCGTTGTGTTTTTTTTGAACGGAAAAATCAGGCTATATAACTTATGAATTCACCATCCGTTTTCACTACGCCGCCGCAGAGTGAACAGGAACTGTTGCTGCGGGCCCGGTCGCTTGCCGGCTACAATCTGGCTGAACTGGCGGCGATCGCGCAGCTGCCGCTGCCGGCGAATCTGAAACGGGATAAGGGCTGGATCGGCATACTGCTGGAGCGTTTTCTGGGCGCCAGCGCCGGCAGTAAGCCCGAGCAGGATTTCGCCGATATCGGTATCGAGTTGAAGACCATTCCCATCGACGAGCAGGGCAAACCGCTGGAAACCACTTTCGTCTGCGTCGCCCCGCTCACCGGCAACAGCGGCGTCACCTGGGAAAGCAGCCACGTACGGCACAAACTGGCGCGGGTACTGTGGATCCCGGTGGAAGGCTCGCGGCATATCCCTTTGGGCGCACGGCGGATTGGCGCCCCGCTTATCTGGAGTCCCAGCCGGGAAGAGGAAGAGCAGCTGCGCCGCGACTGGGAAGAACTGATGGACCTGATCGTCCTCGGCCGGGTTGAAAGTATCACCGCCCGCCACGGCGAAGTGCTACAATTACGCCCCAAAGCGGCCAATAGCCGCGCCCTGACGGAAGCGATTGGTGAGTTTGGGCAGCCGATTCTCACCTTACCCCGTGGATTCTACTTAAAGAAAACCTTCACCGCTCCCCTGTTGGCGCGCCATTTTCTGCTGTAACCAGCCACACTTTCGCTTGCCTGCACGCTAATATGGCGGCGTATAATATCGTTTACATTTCGTTTAAGGTGCATTGATACAATGTTTGATTGGATTGTTGATCCGAATGCCTGGTTGGCACTGGGAACGCTGACTATTCTGGAAATCGTTCTTGGTATCGACAACATTATTTTCCTGTCGTTGGTTGTCGCCAAACTCCCCAAAGCTCAGCAAAATAAAGCACGCCGCATCGGCCTTATGGGCGCCATGCTGATGCGTCTGGGGCTACTGGCCTCCATTGCCTGGGTTATCCGCCTGACGAACCCTTTGTTTACCGTACTAGGCAATGACATTTCCCTGCGCGACCTGATCCTGTTTTTCGGCGGACTGTTCCTGATCTGGAAGTCGAGCAAGGAAATTCACGAAACGGTAGAGGGCGGCTCGGCGGATCACGTCTCGCAGGTGCATTCGTTTTTTGGGGCGATCGTGCAGATCATGCTGCTGGATATTATCTTCAGCCTGGACTCCGTGATTACCGCGGTCGGCCTTTCCGACCATCTGTTTATCATGATGGCGGCGGTGATTATCGCCGTGAGCGTGATGATGTTCTCCGCCCGGGCGATAGGCGAATTTGTTGAACGGCATCCGTCAGTCAAAATGCTGGCGCTGTCGTTCCTGATATTGGTCGGCTTCACCTTGATCCTGGAAAGCGTCGAAATTCATGTACCCAAAGGCTACATCTACTTCGCGATGTTCTTCTCCATGGCGGTGGAAACGCTGAATCTGCTGCGCGGTAAGAAAGCCAACACCATCGAGTAACCCTTCGCGGGCGGCGCAAGCGCCGCCCGCCGCTCTGATTCTTGAGCAATTTTCTCCATTATTCCTACATCATCCTTACCGGCTATTTGATACAGTGCTGGATGGGCCTTAATTTTTCGGTCGAAAACAGGTTAGAGACGATGAAAACACAGATAAAAATGGCGGTTATGCTGGCGTTATTATTCACCCTCGGCGGCTGTTCCAGCCACTATGTCATGGCCACCAAAGACGGGCAGATGCTGCTGACGCAGGGTAAGCCGGAGTTGGATGAAGAAACCGGACTGCTCAGCTACGTGGACGAACAGGGCAATAAAAAACAGATTAACACCAATGAGATATCGCAGATCATCGAGCGCTGATTCTCCACTTCGGACATCCGGCGGGCACGTCCCCGCCGCCGCTATGCAATAAAGACGCTTCCCCACATGACCCGGCTTGGTTATAGTCAAATTCAGATAAGCAGGCGTCTGCCTGCTTATCTGCAATTCTCAGACATAAAGGAAGCTGGCAATGCTATATCACCGTATTCCACATAGTTCTTTAGAAGTGAGTGTTCTGGGCCTCGGCACCATGACCTTTGGCGAACAAAACAGCGAAGCTGACGCTCATGCCCAATTGGATCACGCCATTGCCGCAGGTGTTAACCTGATTGACACAGCAGAAATGTACCCGGTGCCGCCGCGCCCGGAAACCCAGGGATTAACCGAAAGCTATATTGGTTCCTGGCTGAAATCCCGCGGCGGACGGGAAAGACTGATACTGGCAAGCAAAGTCGCCGGACCGACGCGCGGCAATGACAGCGGGATCCGGGCGCAGCAGGCGCTGGATCGCAAAAATATCCGTGACGCGCTGGACGCCAGCCTGACTCGGCTGAACACCGACTACATCGACTTATATCAACTGCACTGGCCGCAGCGGCAAACCAACTGTTTCGGTAAACTGGGCTATCAATATACCGACGAAAAACCCGCCGTAACCTTGCTGGAAACGCTGGAGGCGCTGAATGAGCAGGTGCGCGCCGGGAAAATCCGCTATATCGGCGTGTCCAACGAAACCCCGTGGGGGGTGATGCGCTATCTGCATCTGGCGGAAAAACACGACCTGCCGCGCATCGTTTCCATTCAGAACCCTTACAGTCTGCTGAACCGCGGCTTTGAAGTCGGTCTGGCGGAAATCAGCCAGCATGAAGGGGTTGAACTGCTGGCCTATTCGGCGCTGGCATTCGGTACGCTGACCGGAAAATACCTGAACGGCGCCAGGCCCGCCGGCGCGCGGAATACGCTGTTCAGCCGCTTTGTGCGCTACAGCGCGCCGCATACCGAACAGGCTATCGCCGAGTACGTGGCGCTGGCGCAGAAACACGGTCTGGATGCGGCGCAGATGGCCCTGGCTTTCGTCCGCCAGCAGCCGTTCGTCGCCACCACCCTGCTGGGCGCCACCTCGGTAGCGCAGTTGCAAACCAACCTCGCCAGTCTGGAACTCACCCTGGATCAGGAAATACTGGACGAACTGGAAGCGATTCACCGCCGTTTTACCATTCCGGCGCCTTAATCGACAACCCGTTGGATTTCGCTCTATCTTTCCATCGTCCCGGCGAATGCTAGCATCGCCATCCCCGGGGTAAATCACCCCGTTAGCCCCGCGGCAGCAGGCGGGCATAACGGGGCGTTACTTCAGCGTTTGCAGCAAACTTTTACGCTGATTCTCCAGCGAGGTAACCCGGCCGCACACCTCGTCGCCGAAGTTCTGAAACGCCATTTCCTGATTGTTCCATTCGGTCTGAATGGCTTTCTGCAGGCCGCCGAGGTTGCCCATCATCGCCTGGAGCGGATTGCCGCCGCTGGTCATCTGCTTTACGCCCATTTCATTCAGGCTGTCCTGCAGCACGCCGCCCATGCTCTGCTCGACGATTTGCTTGCCGTCCTGCTCGACCTGTTTGATCGCCTGATGGTGAAACGTCAGGCCGTCGCTGCGATGCTCGATAACGCGGTTCATCTGCTGTTTCAACTGCCCGTTCAGCGTGGTCAGCCGGTTGCGGACGTTGCTGTCGCTGCCCAGCTCCCGCACGATAACGCCATCCAACGCCACGCGCGCCTTTTCCAGATGCTGCTGCGCGCCCTGATCGATCCAGGGCAACTGTTGACGCAGGTCTGCCTGATAGGCTTTGGCTTGCTGGCGCTGCTCGGCGTTAAGGGTTAACGGCGCGCCGTTGCGCACGATGTCGCCCTCGGGCGAAATCTGCAAGTTGCCGCTGGCGCCCACCACCCGCACGTGCTGCGGGCTGATGATAATATCGTCCTGCGGATTAACGTTACATTGATACGCGGCCTGAACCTGCCAGGATAGCAACATCAATAAACCCAGAGTCATTTTACGCAACATATTTTCTCCTGAGGGAAACCACCACGGCCGCGGGGATGAGGGAGCATTCCGCCCGCTGAACGGGCGAAAACGGCTGAGTCACGACAAGGCGACCCAGCCGGAGCGGGACTTAGATCAGATCTTCGGGCAAATCCCACCAGATGTCGAACAAATCGCTGACGTTAACCTCCGTCAGCTGCTGCTCTTCCAGCCAGCGGCCGACCAGTTGGCGGTGTTCGTCGGTGCAGTGGCCGATCTTCTGCAGACAGATTAACCCCTGCCATTGCAGATAACCGCTGCCTTCGAACGCCAGACCGTTAGGTTCAATCACGTCATCGACGAACTTGTCCATCATACGGTCGATATCCGCAACGTCGGTTCCCTCCGGGAAACGCCAGCTGACGGAGAATCCCAGTTCCTGAAATTCATCAATATGTAGTTTTTTACGTAAACGACGGCTACGAGCCTGCGCCATTATTTCACCCTCTCAAACATCAGATCCCAAACACCATGCCCTAAACGCTGGCCGCGAACTTCAAATTTTGTCAGCGGACGTGATTCCGGCCGCGCAACGTAGTCATTATTATCGGAAAGATTGCGATATGCCGCGACGGCGCTCATCACTTCGAGCATATGCTGCGCATAAGGTTCCCAATCCGTCGCCATATGAAACACCCCGCCTACCTTCAGCTTGCCCAGCACCAGTTCGACGAACGGCGTCTGCACGATACGCCGCTTGTTGTGGCGCGCCTTGTGCCACGGATCGGGGAAAAACAGCTGCACCATCGACAATGCGCCATCGGGGATCATGGTTTCCAGCACCTCCACCGCGTCGTGACACATCACGCGCAGGTTGTCGATCCCCGCTTCCTGCGCGGAAGAGAGACAGGCGCCGACGCCGGGCAGATGCACTTCAATCCCCAGGAAGTTCTGCTCGGGATGCTGCCGCGCCATGGTCACCAGCGACGCCCCCATCCCGAAGCCGATCTCCAGCACCAGCGGCGCATCACGGCCGAACAGCGCCGCCATATCCAACGGTTCAGACTGATACTCCACGCCCATCACCGGCCAGTAGTTATCCAGCGCCTGCTGTTGTCCGTTGGTCAACCGTCCCTGACGGCGAACAAAACTGCGGATACGACGCAGCGGGCGTCCGTTTTCATCAAATTCCGGAGAGATGACGTTATTAATCATAAAGAGTGTTTACTGTCTGTCCGATTTCGTTAAGGAAACGCGCATTATGCAAGGATACTGCGGTTTAGCAAGTGCGCCGCCTCGGAAAGTTCCGGTTTACAGCTCATTCACTCTGTGCTGGAATCGCAGTCAGACTTTCTACCTGCCGGATAGTGATCCCTTTTATGATGCAAGCGCAACGGTTCGCGCACCAGGTGCTGAACTGGTACCAACGCTATGGCCGCAAAACCCTGCCGTGGCAGCTTGAGAAAACGCCGTATAAAGTATGGCTGTCCGAAGTGATGTTGCAACAAACGCAGGTCACCACGGTTATTCCCTATTTCCAACGCTTTATTTCCCGCTTCCCGGACGTGAAAACGCTGGCCGCCGCGCCGCTGGACGAAGTGCTGCACCTGTGGACCGGGCTGGGCTATTACGCCCGCGCCCGTAATCTGCACAAGGCGGCGCAGACCATCGTCGCCCGGCACGGCGGCGAATTCCCGGTTACCTTCGACGAGGTGGCGGATCTGCCGGGCGTCGGGCGCTCCACCGCCGGCGCCATACTCTCGCTGTCGCTGGGGAAGCATTACCCCATTCTCGACGGCAACGTAAAGCGCGTGCTCGCGCGCTGCTACGCGGTTGACGGCTGGCCGGGCAAGAAAGAGGTGGAAAAAAAGCTGTGGGCCATCAGCGAAGACGTCACCCCGCAACAGGACGTCGGCCAGTTTAATCAGGCGATGATGGATCTGGGCGCCATGGTGTGCACCCGCAGCCGCCCCAAATGCGAGCTTTGCCCGCTCAATACCGGCTGCATGGCCTACGCCAATCACAGCTGGGCGCAGTATCCCGGCAAGAAACCCAAACAGACGCTGCCGGAAAAAACCGCCTGGTTTTTGCTGCTGCAACAGGGCGGAAAAATATGGCTGCGGCAGCGCCCCGCCGTTGGCCTGTGGGGCGGGTTATTCTGCTTTCCGCAGTTCGATGAACGCGGTGAATTGGAACTCTGGCTGCAACACCGTGGTCTGAACGCTGACGGATTGCAACAGCTGGTGGCTTTCCGTCACACGTTCAGCCATTTTCATTTGGATATCGTGCCGTTATGGCTGAATGTTTCACAACAACAGTCCTGCATGGATGAAGGCGCGGGTCTCTGGTATAACTTAGCGCAGCCGCCTTCCGTCGGACTGGCCGCCCCGGTCGAACGCCTGCTGCGCGAGTTAGCCCGGCCCCAGCCGACACTATTGAATTCCTGCGCCATTGATGAGGAAGAAGCATGAGCAGAACGATTTTTTGTACTTTTTTACAGCGCGAAGCCGAAGGGCAGGACTTTCAGCTCTATCCGGGCGAACTGGGCAAACGCATCTATAACGAAATATCCAAAGAAGCCTGGGCGCAGTGGCAAACCAAGCAAACCATGCTGATTAACGAGAAGAAACTCAGCATGATGAACGTCGAAGATCGCAAGCTGCTGGAACAGGAAATGATCAAGTTCCTGTTTGAAGGTAAGGACGTACATATCGAAGGTTATACGCCTCCGAGTCATTGATATTGCAGGGCCTGACGGCCCTTTTGCGTCCTTATTCCCGACACGGCTTTATTATATGAAGAAAATTTTAGCTCTGCTGGTTATCGCACCGTTACTGGTTTCCTGTTCGGGAAACAAAAGCAGCACCGACAATGAAGAATTTATCAAGGATACCAACGCTTTTGATATTCTGATGGGGCAGTTCGCCCATAATATCGAGAATATCTGGGGCATAAACGAGGTGCTGATTGCCGGGCCGAAAGACTACGTAAAATATACCGCTCAATATCAGACCCGCAGCCACATCAACTTCGATGCCGGCACCATCACCATTGAAACCATTGCGCCGACGGACTCCACCGCCAGCCTGCGTCAGGCGATTATCACCACCCTGCTGATGGGAGACGACGCCAGCAACACCGACCTCTATTCCGACGCCAACGACATCCAGATCAGCCGGGAGCCGATGCTGTACGGCCAGGTGCTGGATAACACCGGCCAGGCCATCCGCTGGGAAGGGCGCGCCGCCAGCTTTGCCGATTACCTGCTGCAAAACCGGCTGCAGAGACGCACTTCCGGGCTGCACGTTATCTGGTCCGTCACTATTCAGCTGGTTCCCAACCATCTGGACCAACGCGCGCACAAATATCTGCCGCTGGTGCGTAAGGCCGCCGAGCGCTATGGCATTGAAGAGTCGCTGATCCTGGCCATCATGCAGACGGAATCCAGCTTCAACCCCTATGCGGTAAGCCGTTCCGACGCCCTGGGGCTGATGCAGGTGGTGCAGCACAGCGCCGGCCGCGACGTGTTCAAAATGAAAGGGAAATGGGGGCAGCCGAGCCGCAGCTATCTGTTCGATCCGGAAAACAACATCGATGCGGGCACCGCCTATCTGTCGATTCTGAAGAACAGCTATCTGGCCGGCATCGCCAACCCCACCTCGCGCCGCTATGCCGTGATCACCGCCTATAACGGGGGCGCGGGCAGCGTACTGCGGGTGTTCTCCAGCGACAGAAGCCGCGCGGTAAGCGTTATCAACAATATGTCGCCGGGCGAGGTATACGACACGCTGACCACCAAACATCCGTCGGGCGAGTCGCGGCGTTATCTGTACAAAGTGAATACCGCGCAGAAAAATTATCGCCGCTAGCGGGTGTGCAAACGCTGAATATACGCATGACAAAAAATTCGGCCAGCAACTATGCTGGCCGAGTGGGTGTTTCCCCTGGTATTGACGCCAATGGGTGTCAAAAAGTTAACGCTTGATGTTTTTGAATTGTTTGGTTGTGGCGGTTAATGCCGTTTCCGTCGGCAACCGCTCCATTGAGCTGGCTCCGTAGAATCCATCGCAATGCGGACAGTGATCCATGATGTACTGAGCGTCTTCCGGCGTAGAAATCGGCCCGCCGTGACACAATACGATCACATCGCTGCGAACGGCTTTTGCGGCTTCCGCCCATTGATTGATCAAGGGTACGCAATCGGCCAGCTTAAGCGCGGTTTCCGCACCGATATTGCCGCCGGTGGTTAGCCCCATATGGGGAACAATGATGTCCGCACCGGCTTTAGTCATCGCTGCCGCGTCTTCAGCGCTGAATACGTAAGGCGTGGTCAGCATATCCTTCTCATGCGCCAGACGGATCATATCGACTTCCAACGCGTATCCCATTCCCGTTTCTTCCAGATTGGCGCGGAAGTTACCATCAATCAGACCGACGGTCGGGAAGTTCTGCACGCCGGAAAATCCCAACGCTTTCAGGTCATCCAGAAATTTATCGAACTGGCAGAACGGGTCCGTACCGTTAACCCCCGCCAGAACTGGCGTATGCTTGACTACCGGCAACACTTCCTTCGCCATATCGACCACAATCTCATTAGCGTTACCGTAAGCCAGCAGCCCAGCCAGCGAACCGCGCCCAGCCATACGATAGCGACCCGAGTTGTAAATCACGATCAAATCAATCCCTCCGGCCTCTTCACATTTCGCGGAAAGTCCGGTACCTGCCCCACCGCCAATAATCGGTTCCCGGCGAGCGATCATATTTCGAAATTTCACCAACAACTGCTGGCGACTAATACCTGGCATAATTTTCCCCCTGTTATTTAAATATCGCTCTGAACGCATCAACGGCGGCGCAGGCGAATAAAGGATCGTTAATATGGAACGGCAGACGGATAAGCTGCCGTTTTTCAGTCTGCAGAACCACGCTTTCCAGCGTCTGTATAAAAGCCTCACGCGCTTGTGGATCCCAGAAAAGCTGGTCCGCCGCATCCAGCGCGGAGAACCCTTGCTCGGGAATTAAAAATCTCACCTCGCCTTCACAACGATTGAGCTTTTCACCAATCCACTGCGCCATCGCCACATTTTCTTCAATCGTGGTACGCATTAGCGTGACCTGCGCGTTGTGGTTATAAAACAAACGATCGGCATACTTTTCCGGCACGCTGTCCGGCGCGCCAAAATTCACCATATCCAGCGCCCCGCAGGAAACCACGTAGGGAATCCGCGTTTTGGCTATCGCATCGAAACGCTCTGGAGCACAGGCCAATACGCCGTCAAATAACAGATCGCACACTTCGGTAGTGGTCAGATCGAGCACGCCGGCAAGCAAACCGCTGTCCACTAACTTTTCCATTGCCTTGCCGCCGCTACCGGTAGCATGAAATACCAGGCAATCGAACTCATTTTCCAGCGCCTTGCTGACCGCCTGAATACAAGGCGTGGTGACGCCAAACATGGTCAGGCCTATCGCAGGCTTATCATCCTGACGTTCCCGTATCTGAAACTTCACGGCTCCGGCAATCTGATGAGCGGCATTGCCTAGTACCTGGCGGGAAATACGGTTCAGGCCGGCAACATCGGTAACGGAATACAGCATGCTGATATCGCTGGCGCCGATGTAGCCGGAAATATCGCCCGATGCCATCGTGGAGACCATCACCTTCGGTAAACCAATCGGCAGCGCCTGCATCGCGGGGGTAATCAGCGCCGTTCCGCCGGAGCCACCCAGTCCAAGCAGCGCGGCGACATCATTACGCGATAATATAAAATGCTCAAACGCCACGGCCATGGCATTGATAGCCCGCCCCCTGTCTCCACAAAATACCGCCGTTGCCCCCTGTGGATGACAGGCGGCGACGGTTTCAGCGCGAATATCCGCCCGACTTGTCGCAAGCGGCTTGGTCGACAGATCCACCGTAACTGTTTTCAGACCGGTTGCCGCGATCAGATCGCGAACATAAATCTGCTCATTTCCTTTAGTATCTGATGTTGTTGCAATATAAATACTGCCGACTTCCTTTCCCATAAGGTATGTTCCCCACCATGAGCAGATAATATTAACCTGCTGATATAGATATAAATCATGAAAAAACCAGACGCCATGAGATTAACTTGTAATCATAATGAGACTATAGTATCAAAAATGCAATTCATTAGAATATCAAATGAGACGAAAGTCTCATAATAAAGCAAATCACTCCGCCTCTAATCGAAAAAAGCTTGCCGTAACACATGAACTGTTCATTTTGTTATAGTTCCAGCAACAGCAGCCACGCCTGAAACTTTCCAGCCAGCAACATGCAATAATGAGGTCTATGTGATTGAACGGGATAGTCAACTGACATCAACGCGGGCACGAACCCGTCGCCTGCTGATCGATACAGCCATGATAATGTTTGACCAGGGCATATTTCCTTCCATTACCGACGTCGCCATAACGGCACAGGTTTCACGCGCTACGGCCTACCGTTATTTCCCAACGCAAAGCGCGCTGGTTTCTGCCGTCGTCGACGAGAGTCTCGGCCCAATACTCGCGTGGCATCCCACACAGCCAGACGCTAAACAGCGGGTTGCCGAACTGTTGCAATTTGCTTATCCGCGGATGTTGGAACATGAAGGCGCTTTACGCGCAGCGCTACTGCTTTCTCTCCAACAATGGGCCGATCGTCGTTCAAATAGCCCTCATGACGAAAAACTGCAGCGCGGCAACCGTAAACGTCTGCTGAAAATAGCCACTGAACCACTGGAAGGAAAAATCCCTGCGGAGTCCCGGCAGCGCGTTATCCATGCTTTGTCTCTGATTTATGGCTCAGAAGTCTTTCTGGTTTTAAAAGATATCTGGGATCTGGATGACGACGCCATTCAGGACGTAACCCAATGGGTCGCCAAAGCGATTCTGCGCCAGGCGGAAGAAGATGCGGCGGTACAAGTAAGCAGGGATTAGCCTCTCTTAAAGAGAAACAAACAGCGTCTTTTTACCGAGCGCGCCCGTCACGCGCGACCTGAAACGCTATTCAGTACCTCTTATGTGCGAAAATGATCCTCGGCTGGCCCAGCCTGCGCTGACGCACAGGGCACCAAATAAGCCAGTCATTATTTTGTAGACGACCGGTCTATTACAATATAGGGTAGGCGCATGAAAACGACACGCAAAGCGGAACTCACCCGCCAACATATCCTCGACACCGGTCGCAAGCTGGTGCTGCGCAAGGGGTTTAGCGGGGTGGGTCTGAAGGAAATACTCGACGCCTGCAACGTGCCCAAAGGCTCGTTCTATCACTACTTCCCGTCCAAGGAGCAATTCGGCTGCGAACTGCTGGAGCAGTACGTCAGCGATTATCAACGGCGCCTGGACCTGTTGCTGGCGCCAGACGCCGGCAGCGGGCGCGAGCGCCTGATGCGCTACTGGACGGCGTGGATCGACGATCCGCTGCTGGGCGGCTGGGCCGAGCAGTGCCTGGTGGTCAAGCTCGCCGCCGAAATCGCCGACCTGTCCGAGGACATGCGTCTGATCCTGTGCGATGGCGTAACGCTTCTGGTGGCGCGTATTGCCGCAGCGGTGGCGGACGGCCAGCGCGACGGCTCGCTGCGCTCGGCGCAGGCGCCGCAGGCTACCGCCCAGACGTTGTACCAGCTCTGGCTGGGCTCCGCCCTACTGTCTAAACTGAATCAAGACCCGGCGCCGCTGCGGCAAGCGTTGGCGACCACCGAATTACTGCTCGACCCGACGGGTAGCGTGGCTGACACCCGCTCGCCTTGATGCTGCTCTGTGAAATTCAACCCCAAGGAATTGTTGATATGAATATTTTGATTGTTCTCACCTCACACGACCGCCTTGGCGATACCGGCCAAAAAACCGGTTTCTGGCTGGAGGAATTCGCCGCCCCTTACTACGTGTTCAAGGACGCCGGCGCGAATCTGACGCTGGTTTCGCCGCTGGGCGGTCAACCGCCTCTGGACCCCAAGAGCGACGAGCAGGAAGCGCAGACCGCCGCCACCGAGCGTTTCCGTAAGGATCCTCAGGCGCAACGGGCGCTGGCCAACACCGGCAAACTGGCCGATGTGCGCGAAGCGGATTTCGACGCCGTATTTTATCCCGGCGGCCACGGCCCGCTGTGGGATCTGGCCGAAGACGCAGACTCGATCGCGCTGATTGAAGCCTTCGATCGCGCCGGCAAGCCGCTCGGGCTGGTCTGCCACGCGCCGGGCGCACTGCGCCGCGTGCGCGCCGCCGACGGTCAGCCCCTGGTCAAAGGGCGTAAGGTCACCGGCTTCTCCAACAGTGAGGAAGAGGCGGTGCAGTTGAGCAACGTGGTGCCGTTCCTGATTGAAGACGAATTCAAACGTCAGGGCGGCCGGTATGAGAAAGGCGCCGACTGGCAACCCCACGTCGTCATCGACGGTCATTTGATTACCGGGCAGAACCCCGCCAGCTCCGAAGCGGTGGCCGAGGCCTTACTCAAACAGCTGTCTTGAGCGGCCATTTCCCCATGCAATACTTTTTGGAGTCACCGATGAACGCTTCCGTTACCGCAGCAACGCTGGCCGCAACCGTCGCCACGATGAAACAGGCGCACATTCAGGACGGTCCGGCCAGCGCCGAGTTGCGTCGCGACCGTCTGACCCGCGCCGCGCAGCTGCTTACCCGGCACCACCGGGAACTGGCGGCGGCGATCAGCGCCGACTACGGTCATCGCAGCCCCTATCAAACCCTGTTGGCCGACGTACTGTCCGCCGTCGACGCGTTGCAGTACGCCGCGGAAAATCTGCAGCAATGGATGCAGGCCGACGAGCAGCCGGCCCCGGCCCCTGGAATGCAGGCCCGCGTACAGTACCAGCCCCTGGGCGTGGTCGGCATCATCAGCCCGTGGAACTTTCCGCTCAATCTGGCTTTCAGCCCGCTGGCGGGGGTATTTGCCGCCGGCAACCGCGCGTTGATCAAGCCGTCCGAGCTGACCCCGCGCACCGCTGAACTGCTGGCCGAACTGATTGCCCGCTATTTCGAACCGCTGGAACTGACCACGGTGCTCGGCGATGCCGACGTGGGCGCGGCCTTCAGCGCGCAGGCTTTCGACCATCTGGTATTCACCGGCAGCACCGGCGTCGGCCGCCATGTGATGCGCGCCGCGGCCGAAAACCTGGTGCCGGTGACGCTGGAGCTGGGCGGCAAGTCGCCGGTGGTGCTCGATACCGATGCCGATGTGCAGGTAGCCGTCGAGCGCGTGCTGACGATCAAGACCTTCAACGCCGGCCAGATCTGTATTTCTCCCGACTACGTCATGCTGCCTGAAGACGCCCGCGATGCCTTTGTGGAACACGCGCGCCGTTTTATCGCCCGGACCTTCCCGACGATACAGGGTAATCCGGACTACACCGCTATGGTCAGCGATCGCCACTTCCAGCGTCTCCAGGGTCTGCTGGACGACGCGCGCGCCAAGGGCGCCACGGTCATCGGGCTGGAGCCGGAAAACGAAGTCAACGCCGATGCGCAAACCCGCAAAATGGCGCCGACGCTGGTGCTCGACGTTACCGACGAGATGCTGGTAATGCAGGAGGAAATCTTCGGTCCGGTTCTGCCGATCAAGACTTATCGCCAGGTTGACGAAGCGCTGGACTATATCAATGCGCATCCGCGTCCGCTGGCCGCCTATTACTTCGGTCAGGATGCGCTGCGTCAACGGCGGTTTGGCGAACGCACCACCTCCGGCGCGCTGGTGATCAACGACGTGATGACCCACGCCTCGGTCGAGAGCGTGCCATTCGGCGGCGTGGGCGCATCGGGAATAGGCGCCTACCACGGCATCCACGGTTTCCGTCGTTTCAGCCATGCCAAGGCGGTGGTGGTGCAGAGCCCGGGCGGTGAATTCAATCTGCGTATGCGCGCGCCCTATGCCGCCGGCCTGGCGGAAATCGAAACCCTGCTGGCGACGGCCTCCGCGGACGACGCCGACGGACAAAAGAAAAGCGAGTAAACCGGCCGGCAGCGGTCAGCGAGCGCCAGACGCTCGCTGACCGCTGTTCCTTTCCGTCCATCCCAGTATTTCCCGCTTTTCCATCCTGCTATAAACGCATTTTTTGCTACCTTTGCCGATAAAAGGTAGCATCACTGCCGTCCTTTAACGCCATGCTGACTATATTTATAAAAACCATAAAAATGACATGGTCTATTCAGGTTCAAAAATACGCATAGCTATAACTCATCTCGGCAAATGACTGACAGGAATACAGGCAAGTAATGACGCAATGCAAAAAGACAGGTAGTGGACAGGATACAAACCAAAGACGTTGGCTGGATTCACACGAAAAGGGTTATCACAAAAGCTTGGGCAATCGTCACGTTCAGATGATCGCCATTGGCGGCTCCATCGGCACCGGTCTTTTTCTCGGCGCCGGCGCGCGGTTACAGATGGCGGGCCCGGCGCTGGCGCTGGTCTATTTGACCTGCGGCATCTTCTCTTTTTTCATTCTGCGCGCGCTGGGCGAACTGATCGTCCATCGTCCCACCAGCGGCAGCTTCGTCTCCTATGCCCGTGAGTTTTTAGGTGAAAAAGCCTCTTACGTGGCGGGCTGGATGTATTTCCTCAACTGGGCGATGGCGGGCATCGTGGATATCACCGCGGTGGCGCTCTACATGCACTATTGGGGAACCTTCGCCGATGTACCGCAGTGGACCTTTGCGCTGGGCGCCTTATCGATTGTCACCCTGATGAACCTGATCGGCGTGAAATGGTTTGCCGAAATGGAGTTCTGGTTCGCCCTGATTAAAGTGGCGGCCATTTCCCTGTTTCTGATTGTCGGTACGGTCTACCTTGGAATGGGCAATCCGCTGGACGGCAACCCGACGGGCTTCCACCTAATCACCGATAACGGCGGTTTCTTTCCCCACGGCCTGTTGCCCGCGCTGGTGCTGATTCAGGGGGTTATTTTTGCCTTCGCCGGGGTTGAAATCATCGGCATTACCGCCGGTGAGTGTAAAGATCCGCAAACGGTGCTGCCGAAAGCGGTAAATAGCGTTATTTGGCGCATCGGGCTGTTTTATGTCGGCTCGATTGTTCTGCTGGTCTGCCTGCTGCCGTGGAATGCCTATCAGGCGGGGCAAAGCCCGTTCGTGACCTTCTTCAGCAAGCTGGGCGTGCCCTATATCGGCACCATTATGAATATTGTGGTGCTGTCGGCGGCGCTCTCCAGCCTGAACTCCGGCCTGTATTCCACCGGCCGGATCCTGCGCTCCCTGGCGCAGGGCGGCTCCGCGCCCAAGTTTCTGACCCGGATGAGCGCCCAGTCCGTGCCTTATGCCGGCATTTTAATCACCGTGAGCATTCATATTATCGGCGTGTTCCTGAACTACATCGTGCCGTCTCAGGTATTTGAAATTGTGCTGAACGTCTCCTCGCTGGGTATTATCTCCTCGTGGGGCTTTATCATCGTCTGCCAGATGAAGCTGCGTAAGGCGATCCGCCTGGGCAAGGCGCAGCCGGTTTCCTTCAAAATGCCCGGCGCGCCGGTAACCTCGTGGCTGACGCTGGCGTTTCTGCTTGGCGTTCTGGTGCTGATGGCGTTTGACTACCCCAACGGCACCTGGACTATCGCCTCCCTCCCCGTTCTGGGACTGATGCTGGTTGCCGGATGGCTGGGACTGCGCAAGCGGAAGGCGAGCCAACCCCGCGAAGCGGAAGCGCAGGAACAGGAGTCAGCCGCCGTCTGACGGCGCGGCGCAAAGCAGCAGGCCCGGAGAACCGGGCCTGCTGCTTTTACCGTTCGATCACGTAGCCATAAAGACGTTTAGCGCCGTTTTCCTCCGCGACGCTGTAAACCCCTTGCAGTTCGGGCGAAAATCCCGGCAGCAGGTTGATCCCGGCTTCCAGCGCCAGAAAATAACGCTGCACCGCCCCGCCCCACGCTTCCCCCGGCACCACGCACAGCACGCCCGGCGGATAAGGCAAGGCCCCTTCCGCCGCGATGCGGCCGGCAATTTCAGCTATCGGCACCAGCTCAATATTGCCGCGCACAAAGGCGCTGTTTGCCTCCTGCGGCAGCATCTCCGCCGGCGGAAACGAGTCTTTGCGGAACATCGCTTTTTGCAGGTCTTTTACCCTGTGGCCGGCGTAAAAATCATGCATCTCCTGACACAGCCGACGCAGCGTATAGCCCTGATAGCGCCGTTCATATTTCTGATACAGGCTCGGCAGAACCTCGCTCAAGGGCGCGTCCCGGGCTATAAGCTGCTCGAAATAGACGATGGCCTCAACCAGGCGCTGCATTTTGATGCTGTCTTCCGCCGGCGTCAGCAGGAACAGGATCGAGTTCAGATCGCACTTTTCAGGGATGATGCCGTGCTCGCGCAGGTAGTTCGCCAGAATGGTCGCCGGAATGCCGAAGTCGGTATATTCGCCGCTGGCCGCGTCAATGCCCGGCGTGGTTAACAGCAGTTTGCAGGGATCGATAAAATACTGGTCCTGGGCATAGCCGTCAAAGGCGTGCCACCTTTCGCCCGGCTCAAAATTAAAGAAGCGCACGTCATGGGCAATAATGTCCGTGTCGTGATCCTGCCACGGGATCCCCGCTACTCTGGGCGGCACAAACGGCTGAATCAAATCACAGCGCGCCAGCAGCTGTTTACGCGCCTCGATGCCGGTTTTCACACACTCCAGCCACAGGCGACGCCCGCTGGTGCCCTCATGCATTTTGGCATTGACATCCAGCGCGGCGAACAGCGGGTAGAACGGGCTGGTGGAGGCGTGCAGCATAAACGCATTGTTAAAGCGCTTATGGTTGCAGAAACGCCGCTGCCCTTTGATGTGAGTATCTTTCTTATGTATCTGCGAAGTTTGCGAAAATCCCGCCTGCTGTTTATGCACCGATTGGGTGACAAAAATGCCCGGATCGTTTTCATTCAGATCCAGCAACAGCGGCGAGCACTGCTCCATCATGGGAATAAACTGTTCGTACCCCACCCAGGCGGAATCAAACAGGATGTAGTCGCACAGGTGACCGATGCTATCAACCACCTGACGCGCGTTGTAGATCGTGCCGTCATAGGTGCCGAGCTGGATCACCGCCAGACGAAACGGACGCGGCACATCGGCGCGTTGCGGCGCGACTTCTCTCACCAGCCGACGTAAATAGGCTTCATCGAAACAGTGCGCGTCGATCCCGCCGATAAAGCCGAACGGGTTGCGCACCGTTTCCAGATAAACCGGCGTTGCCCCGGCCTGGATCAGCGCGCCGTGATGATTGGATTTATGATTGTTGCGATCGAACAGCACCAAATCGCCGCGGGTCAGGAGCGCATTGGTCACCACTTTATTGGCGGCGGAGGTGCCGTTAAGCACAAAATAGGTTTTATCCGCATTGAACACGCGGGCGGCGAATTTCTGCGCTTTCTTGGCGGCGCCCTCGTGGATCAGCAGGTCGCCCAGCTTGACATCGGCATTGCAAATATCCGAACGGAAAATATTTTCGCCGTAAAAATCAAAAAATTGCCGCCCCGCCGGGTGCTTACGAAAAAACTGACCGCCCTGATGCCCCGGGCAGGCGAAGGTGGTGTTCGCCATATCGACATACTTGATCAGGGTATCGAAAAACGGCGGCAGCATCGTGTCCTGATACGCCTGCGCCGCGCTCTCCAGCACGGCGGCATGCTCCCCGGCGTCGTCCAGCGGCAACCACGCGCTGCCGGCCGGCAACATATCAGACGGGGAGTCCGCGTCATTATTCGGCACGACGAAAGCCGGAATGGTAAAACCGGTATGATGCAATAACGACAGGATCCCGCAGCGCGCTTCCTCAATAGAGACCACCACGGCCGCCACATCGGTAAAGTCGGTCTGACTTAGCGCAACAATTTCACGCCCCGTGATTAAACGGCCGGCAAGCGCCGCATTAGCCGCAATTTTTAACTGTTTCATTTAACCAAACCCAAACGGTTAAGGATGAGTGTACGTGCCCGGAAGACACGGCGCAGGGATAACAATCCCGACCAATCACAATGCCCGATCGATAACGCCAAGCGCACGATCCCTACAGCCATAACTGTAGGTGAAGAATGGATAAACTGGAGCCAGCACCATCCGATAGACATCAGTAAAATCAGAGTAAAACTCTATTTTTAATCATGCCTAACAGTGAGCGTACGAACGCCTCACCGCATGGTGGCGAAGGAGGATAATCGAAGAGATGAAGAGAGGCGGCTGAAACGGGCGGCATAGCGCGACATCATCAAAGATCCGGTGCGGTAATCCGGCACCATGAGCAATGAATCCGACATATCAGCAGCCCCCGTTAACCACAGATGAACAGCGCGTTCAAATGAACTGAAAGTTAAAAACCGCGCAATATTGGCATTCTTTTTCATCAAATTCAAGAAACGCCCGGCCCCAATTTTGCACCCGAGCCGGGCATGGCGGCAAAAGGCGCCACTGCCGGGAAAAACCATAACCGCGCCGATTGGCGAACGGGCGAACCAAACCTGATGCATTATTGCCTGAAAATAGAGCAGGCACATGGCTTTGTGACAGAAACCCGTTGACGACGCCCGNGAGGATTGAAAATCCTCGTGTCCTTGGTTCGATTCCGAGTCCGGGCACCACCTATTTAAAGAAACCAGCCTGATGGCTGGTTTTTTGCTTTCTGGGGTACAGACTCTCCATCGAACTGCATTCGATTACTCGCCTCATCCATGAGGCTCGCCCATTGGGGCTGGCGCTTACGCGCCATGCAAAAACGCTCCCGGCGTTTTTGTCCGAGTCCAGGCGCCACATTTCCTTTTTTATGCCTCCTTATAAATCAATATGTGTATGTAATTCAATAAGTTGTCGTAAAAATCTTTCCCGATGCGTTTTGGTTTATCCCTTCGTATCCGGAAAATTTGGGGTCAGATTGCGGGTCATTCAGTTCGATGAACGAAGGAGACCCTCACATGGCCCTGAATGACCGCAAAACCCGCGCAGCCAAATCCTACAAGCTCACCGACTCGCAAGGTCTGTACCTGACGGTATCCGCCAGCGGCGCTAAGTTATGGTATTTCCGCTACCGCTTCGGCGGTAAGGAAAACCGTCTGGCCTTTGGTCCTTACCCGCAGGTGACACTGGCGGAAGCCCATGCCGATAAAATCCTCACCCGCCTGAAACGCTACGTTTTCCCCGCTATTGGCGTGCTAGATATCGCTCAGATTGAAACCCGTCATCTGGCGCAGCTGGTTTAAGGTGATTGACGATAAAGGCGTGCATGACGTCGCCGGACGAGTACGCCATCTGCATGTTTTCTTGCCGCTCCAGCGAGTTACGAGTCGCCCGCTGGGACGAGTTCAACCTCAAGGCCCATATCTGGACCGTACCCGCGCAAAGCAAGGCCGTAAAAGGCGTGTGATCTTACCCAGCAATCATCGACATATATTCAGTGGTTCACTTGCCTTCGTCTCAATCATTCTTAACCTTACGGGGTCTCACTCCGCCTTTTCCCATGGCGTTCACCACACACGCTTTTTACATATGCAGTCCTGGGTGGTTTGGGATCACCGCCTGAACGACGAACCCAGAGGCCTCCCCCATCACAAATACTGCATGGTAAAACTTCATCCAGCAGATCTACCTTCAGGACCCACGAACTACATGCTCGACACTGACCGGCAAAGTGCAGATCAGATCACGGATATTTATTTTGATAAGTGAAATAAATGACTGGTGTTTATTAATAGTGATGATGATCATGAAAAAAAAGTATCAAGGGTTATTCCTTACTTTTTCTTTATATTCAATTGGCGCCATAGGCGCTATCCAGGGCCCCATTAACGTAACCGGCGGCATGATAGAAGGTAAGCTATCCGCTGATAAACAGCTGTCTATATTTCAGGGTATTCCTTATGCGGCGCCGCCTGTGGGTGAATTAAGATGGAAAAAGCCACAACCGGTAAACAAATGGGATGGCATCAATAAGACGGACACTTTTGCCGCAGGCTGTATGCAAAAAGTAGTGACAGGCGACAAGCTTCCCTGGACATCTGAATTTTTACATCAAGGCACGATGAGTGAAGATTGTCTGTACCTCAATATTTGGAGTCCTGCTCAATCCGAGAAAGATAAACTGCCCGTTATCGTATTCATTCACGGCGGCGGATTTATTGAAGGTTCGGGCAGTGTGCCAATCTATGACGGTGAGAATCTTGCACGCAAAAATGTTATTTTTGTGAATATTAATTATCGGTTAGGCGTCTTCGGTTTCCTTGCCCATGAAGCGCTGACGAAAGAATCAGGCAACTCCGGCAACTACGCGCTTTACGATCAAATAGCGGCGCTTCATTGGATAAAAGGCAATATAGATAAATTTGGCGGCGACAATAATAATATTACGATTATGGGGCAATCCGCGGGGGCGAATTCGATTGTTGTTTTGAATGCATCGCCTTTGGCTCACGGTTTATATAATAAAGCCATCATGGAAAGCGCCCCTGGCAGCACCATCTCCAACTATGGCATCCACCCGGCTGAGAGCTTGGGTATTCCCCGGGCCGATGCGGAAAGAAAGGTTTCTCAATGGGCTAAATCCGCGGGCTATTCATCCTTAAGCGATCTGAGGAATGCGTCGGCTAATCAGTTGGTTGAAAAATACGCGATCAATACGCCGATAAAGGTCGCAGTCATTGATGGCGCATTATTACCGACGCAGATAGCCGAGATTTACCAAAAAAACAGGCAGAACGATGTCCCGGTCCTGGCTGGCATGAATAAGGATGAGAGAGGAAGTGAGCCCGATTATGGCAAATGGAATGTAAACGATCTCGATTCTTATGCTAAAAAATACTATGGCGAACACTTGGATGCGTTTCATACCTTATACAAGGCGGAGGATAGCCATGATGTCGCTGTCACCCAAAAAAATATTCTCCGGGATGAACGTCTTTACGCGATGAAATGGATGGCTGACCTTAGAATCCATTATGGTAATCAGCCAAATTATTTATACTTTTTTGGCAAAGCGATTCCCTGGAAGGAACATCCAAACTTTGGCGTATTCCACTCAAGCGAATTACCTTATGTTTTGAACAATCAGTCGAAACTCAATCGGCAATGGGATGCTACCGATAAATCGCTGGAAAACGCGATGTCCTCCTATTGGGTCAATTTCGCAACCAGCGGCAACCCCAATGGCCATGGTTTACCCGAATGGAAGAGTTACAGCCAGAATGAAAAATCCGTTATCTGCCTGGACAAAGAAATTATGATGTGTGATTTGCTAAATAAAGACAAAGAAGACTTAATAGCCAGTAAAAAAGAGAGTCTCTAATAGATTAGAGATAGCAATAATTAACGCATTGAATAAATTTTTTTAATAGCCATCGTTTTATTATCGATGGCTATTTTTCGTTCCTTCGCTTGTCCCATCCGGGTATTCATGGCGTCAAAAATCCAATGATCGGCGAGATTCGCGAAAAAAGCGATCATGTCGCCCGGACCATAATGCAGAACACCGATTTTTACGTTAATTCCTACCAACAGATGCATCCCGACAATAACGGCTGCCCGACCTCACGATTATTTTCAGGTGCTCAAACCTGCATCTTGCGGTTTATTGGGTATAGTAAATGCAATCAAACGCTATCCACCAAATCCCCCAACGTCACCATCAGCATCATCGGATCCATCGGCGAAGGCTCAAACCCTACCCGCAGGTAAAATTCCTTAACCTCATCAGACAGCGCATGAACCAACATCCCACGAATACCGATAGTCTCCGCTACCTGAATCACCCTTAGCCCGGCATCCCGCACCAGCGCCCGTCCGACACCCTGACCGTGCAATGATGTATCCACCGCCAGACGGCCCAGCACTACCACCGGGATCGGATCTGGCATATTGCGGCGAAAACGACCGGGCGCGGAATTTGTTGCCACCGCGCTGGACGCCAGCGAGTAATACGCCATCACTTTCGAGCCGTCACAGCAGACGAACGTTCGGGACGCTCCGGTTAGCTGATTTTTCATCGCCCGCTGTTTCAGCCAGTTATCCATAGAATCCACGCCGCAACAAAATGAAGATAGTACATGTTCGGCGTGGAGAGGCTCAGGGGCGGAGATCATTTTTTCCGTTCCCACGGCGCGGGCGTTTGCATGGTTTTACGCAGCGCGGCGTTTGGCGCAGAGGCCTGATCAAGGCGGGCAAGAAATTCCTGATAGGCTTCTGGATCCGCCATAATGATGCGCTGCTCGATCAGCGCTTCTTCTGCGGCAGCGCGGGCGGCTTCCAGTACGAAATCAGTGCGGTTTTTTCCTCTGGCTTTAGCCGCCCGATCGATAAGCTCGCGCTCGGCGGGTTTGATGCGTAAATTCAATGTCTCGCGTTTGACAGAAACGCGGTTCGTCGCTGGCATAATGTAATCCCCCGGCTTGCCATCTGAATATTAATTATACAGCACGTGTAACGCTGATGTCATTACGATTTATAAGTGGCGTGGGGGATCGAACCGAAGGAACGAAACTGAATGTTCCCGAGTCCGGCACCAAAATTCATAAACGGACGCCTATCGACATAACCAATTCCGGAAAATTTGGGGGCAGATTGCGGCTCATTCAGTTCGACGAACGGAGTAAACCGCAATGTTGACTGACAGCAAAATACGCGCGGCGAAGGACATAACGATCCTTCACCTTGTTTCACCGCCCCACGAGAGATCGTATCAGCAGTCCCCTCCAAACGGTGTCGAGCGTGGACTGAGGATCAACAAATGCGCTCCGCAACTTGCGATCCAGAATGGATCAGAGAACTACCGGCAATTGATCGTCCTCGCAGTTGAGGACTGCCCGGTCAACTAATGGGACGCGGCTGCCGCCACTAACCATTTCTCCTCGCGTTCAGCTCCTTGATATAGTCAACGAAGGCCCGCAGGGGCGATGGCATGTGCCGCCGGCTGGGGTAATACAGGTAAGGGCCGTCGAATTCCTGCCACCACTCTTCAAGCAGTGGCACAATCTCTCCAGATTCGAGATGCGGGCGCAAAAAATCCTCGAAGGTATAGACGATACCCGCGCCGGAGACGGCGCAAGCGAGTTGCAGATCGATGGAACTGGAAATCAGAGGGCCATCATCCGGCATAATGCGCAGCAGCTCGCCATCGCGCTCGAACTCCCAGGGCCATATGGCTCCGCTGGAAAATCGGTTACCGATGAGACGATGCTGGACAGGCAATGTCCGCGGATGATCGGGCAGGCCGTACTTCTCGATATAGGACGCCGACGCCGCGGCAACAAAGCGCTGACGCCTTGGCCCGATGGGGATGGCGATCATATCCTTGGCGATTCGCTCCTCGTAGCGAACACCGGCGTCGAACCCGCGCCCGATCACATCGCTGAAGTCATTCTCCATGACGACATCAAGGCGGATGCTGGGAAACCGTTCGAGAAACCCCGAGGCGATGCCGGGCAGAACATGGCGAGCGATGGGAACGGGCACGTTTAGCCTCAGCGTGCCCAGCGGGCGGTTGGCATCGTCCTTCAGGTCGTTGAAGGCCGCTTCGATCTCTGAGAATGCCGGCTTCAAACGTTCGATCAGCCTGGCGCCGGCTTCGGTTGGCGTGACGCTTCGGGTCGTGCGATTGAGCAGTCGTACTCCGAGGTCGGCTTCCAGCCGGCGGATCGCATCGCTGAGGGAAGAAGCGCTTGAGCGCCGCACCGCGGCAGCGCCCCGGAAGCCGCCTGCTTCCACGACGGCGATAAGATCGCTCACATCTTTGAGGTTTGGTAAAGATTTCATGGTCGCCGCCGAAAGTCTCGCCCCGTCCAGTTCGAGAATCCTCGCTTACCGCTTTAGGGCTTTTCTCAATCTATCATGCAGCAATATATCCGACAACACAGCCCAAATCGGATAGGCTGTACGGCTATCCGTACAATGGGAGCGAATGAAACCCGCCGAACCCGATAGCGGCAATCGGCCTCGGGAGGCGAGGCTCAGTTCATGCCGCCGTTCACAAAGATCGTTTGTCCATTGATCCAGCGGGCGGGGCCGGCGAGGAACGAGATCACTTCAGCAATCTCGGGCGGCTGCCCGATACGATTGAAAGGATTGAAGCTGGCGATCCGCTCGACGAGCGCCTCGTCCTTGCCGTTGAGGAACAGGTCGGTGGCCACGGGACCGGGGCCGACCGTATTAACGGTGATGTCGCGGCCTTTAAGCTCGCGGGCAAGGACCAGGTTCAGGCCCTCGACCGCGCCTTTCGACATGGCGTAGGGGCCGTAGGTCGGCAGGGCCTGGCGTTCGGCCGAGGTGGAGATGTTGATGATGGCGCCTCCCGCGCGCATCCGCCGGGCCGCCTCGCGCGACACGAGAAAGGTTCCGCGCACGTTGACGGCGTGCATGCGGTCGAACTCTTCCACGGTGAAATCGACGACGGGCTTGGTCGTCATGAGGCCCGCGCAGTTTACGGTGACGTCCACGCCGCCGAATTCCTGCTCGGTGAAGTCGAAGAGCGCCTCGACCTGCGCCTCATTGGCGACGTCCGCCTTAAAAGCCTTCACCTCGCCGCCGGCGGCCGCGATGGCGTCCACCGCCTCCCTGGCCGCGGCCTCGTTGCCGGCATAGTTGATGATGACGGCGAGCCCATCCCTGGCGAGCCGCTCAGCGGCGGCTCGGCCGATGCCCCGCGAGGCGCCCGTGACGATTGCAACTCTCTTCTCGGTAGTGCTCATGATTGCTCCTTTGTCGAAGAATAAGATGGGCCTATTGCGAATGTCAGGAGCCGATAACCGTGCTTTTCAGGTCGCTGACGAAGGTTAGGCTTGGTATCCATGTAGAATGGTAATGGAAGATGTCGTGTACGATAAGCGGGGTTACTCCGAACGGGGCGTTCGCCATTCCGCACAATCGAACGGAAAGTAATACCTTTTATTACCTTGGATGACCTCGGAGGTCTGTATGGCGGTATCCGTAAAGCTCGATACGCGACTTGAGGAAAGGCTTGCCCGAAAAGGAGCGTATTAATCGCCTCATCCATGAGGCTCGCCCTTGCAGGGTCGTCGCTATGCGCCAATCAGGTCCAGAATACCACCTTGTCTTTTCGGACCTCGCCGATGAAGCGGCCAGCAGTTAATCGGCGACCTTTATTCAGACTGGAAACACCATGCACATGGCTCGCATTCATAAAGTACACATCACCCGAATTGAGCTGTAGTTCGAGCTTTTCTACTCTGCCGAGTTCCATAATGTCGTAAGGGTAACCTGTTTCCATTACTCCGCAACGCGTACGGCATTCTTCGTCGGGATGAATATTCCATACGGTAAGGTTTCCGCCCAGTTCCGGCGCCTCAATACAGGCATTAAACGAGATCACTCGCTCTGCCAAGCCTATTTCAAACCGATCCCTGGCAGCCTGTTTCAGTTGCGCGACATCGTCATGGGGCATCAACGCCATTTTCCCGTTATCTAACCAACGTCGGAATGTCGCAAAGGAAGCGGGTATGTTTTTGTATCTGGAGAATCCGAAATGAATACCTTTTCGAGCAAACTCGCGCTCTAAATAGTAGGTGAAAAAAACATGTTCAACGTCTTCATCAGGGACGCCATCAAAAAGCTTCCAGTTATTGTCGCTATGGCGAATAACCTCTTTAATATATTCCGGCGCGGTTTTCGTAAATTGAGTGGCGCCAATCTGATTGGTCAATACGAAACCATCGTAATCCCGAGTACCGCCGTTGGTTTCTTCCAGTATCGAGTTGAAATTATGAGTTAACCTTTCAGCCAATTCAGAAGAAAAAGCATTGCGGATCACATAGACAACACTGCCGCTATGATGCCCCTGGGAAATAATATCATGCACGATTTCAAATTTTATATTGTCAGGCGTTGTTTCGATATAATCAAACCCGCGGCTAATTTTATGCCCAGAAAGCTGGCCGGAACGAATATAGCTATACATATGCGATAACCACCAAATATTTATCAGAGATTAAATAACGGCCAAGTACCGAACCAGGTTATTACGGACAGCGGCGGCCTGTTCATAGAGTTCAGTACCCCCTTGCTCCCGGAGTCTTTTCTCCAGGCAGTACTGTTGCCAATGAAGTTTTCGCACCTGGGCATTCTGAAACATGGATTGAAACCAACATACGGCTGCAATTCGTGAGCCTCGCAGCACCGGTTGTACTGCATGATAAATACCCGTTGAGTAAAAAACAGCGCTGCCTGCCGGGAGCTTGATAAGTTTCAATTCATCTTCAATTTCCAAAGCAAGCTCACCGCCGTCGTAACTATCAGGATTACTGAGAAAAAGGGTCATAGAATAATCAGTACGAATAAAGTTCTGCCCATACCGGCCGGGAGCTCGCCCAAACTGCGTCTGCCCGCCCTGAATGGGGAGGTCAATATGATTGTGATAAAACATACCTTTGTCGTAACGATTCACAATGGGATTGGTTCTTGCTCTCGGCGCTATCCTCATATTGACATCGTCAGAATTTTCCAGCGCTGAGTTAACCAAACCAACAATAGACAAGTAATCTTTGTCGGCCTTCATTTCCAAATTATTTTTCACACTGGAATCAACGTCAGCCGTGGCACTACCATTCAGGAACCCGGCAATATTCAACAATCTTTGCACTTCAAAAACATCGTTGGGTTTTAAAATATTTTCGATAATAAAAAACATAGCAACTCCTCTGAAAATTAACTGCGGTTTTGTTCTGAACGGCGTCGAATAAATCAGCGTCCATTAGCGACCTCAGCCACCTGCCTGGTCCACCACCCTGCCAACTCTGGCGCGTGCTGTTCGGACAAGATGCTGTAATGGTTGCCTGGGGTTTTCCATGGCTGAAGGCCCGCGATTTCCTTTTGCCAGGCCAGTGCAAGGTCGACCGGTGCTCTGGGCGCGCCATAGCCACGTTCCGAGGGATCACTGGCCAAGACGAGATGCAGGTTTTGCGGGTAGGCCGGCAGCGACTCGTACGTCCAACGCCGAGCCGCGAGATAGGCATGGAATGAGCCTGCCAAAAGCTCCGCCGGGCTGTTAGCTGGAACACGCCCATGCTCTTTGAGCACCTGATGCAGGCGCGATAATACCGTCAGTACGTCACCGTTTCTGATCTGTAGATCGATCCGCGCGGGTCTAATGTTCAGGGTATTGAAAATCGCCTCGGCAAAATCATCCATGGCCTGCTGGTTGGTCAACTGCCATGCATCCTTCAGCAGGCACGGAGCCTGGCTGTCAACCAGCGTTACCGAGGCGACATCGCCGCCTTGAAGGTTCAACTGGCGGGCCATTTCCAAAGCGACCAGTCCTCCATGGGAGTGGCCCAGCAGATGAATGGGACCGCAAGCGGAAATGCCCTGTATCGCCTTCAGGTTATCGGTTGCCGCAGTCTGGATCGAACTATGGGGCGGGTAATTACTTTCAATGCCGCGCGGCTGTAACCCGTAGACGGACCTACCGGGTTGTAAGGCGCCGACAAAGTGGCCCAGGCTGGTGACACTGCTGCCAGCGCCTGGCAGGCAGATCAAAGGAAAGACTTTTCCTGGGTGAGTGACAAATGGGATCAGCGGGTCGAATTCCGCTTTGGCTTTCCTCCGCCCCTTGGCGATACGAATGCTTTGCGAAATCATCTTCCCCAACCGCCGGCGATGATCCTCATTAGCCACCATTGAATTGTGATCGCCCGGCACATTCTTGATATGAATGCGCTCGATAGGCAAGGCACACTCCCATCCCAACTGTTCACTCAACGCCGGTTTGGCGATCATCGGTTCGGACTTGCACCGGATCTTTTTCAACGCAAGTTCTTCTGTGGCATTGAACTGATAGACATCAATATCCAGCGGCTCAGGGTAGTAGTCGGCGACCAGGCGTGCGAAGTTGACCTGCTGTTGCACAATCTTCAGATGCTTGGGGATATCGACATGTTCAGGAATCAGCTGCCACTGCTTGCCCAGTCTCATCAGTTCCTTCATGGAAAGTCGATCCTCCAATGCGCGTAATTCATCATAGCGATCGCCATCCAGGTCAAGACGATTGGCCTGCGCCTCAATTTGGCTGAACAGTTGCCGAGCTTCGCTCAACGCATAAGGATGTGATTTGATCCACAGCGCGTCGATCAATCCGATATAGTCGACCTCTTCATTCAGCCCCATCAGCAGTTTGGTCAACGCATGGATGATCACGCCGCCCGAGCAATACCCCACAAAATGGTAGGGGCCTTCTGGCTGAACCTGCTTGATCATCTTCAGCATCCGGTGAGCCATCGCCTCAAGGGTCGGTTCCTGTTCGACATCCGCCGGTAGCCAAGGCAGCCCATAAACGGGGTAGTCAGGATCGATTGACGGGGCTAACTCATAAAAGTATTCAATGTTTCCAGAACCTGCCGGGAGGAAAAATATCGGCAGTTGATGACCGGTTTGCCGAGCAGGCAACGCCTCATCTAATGCTGATTTACCATCCACTCCCTCACTGGCCATTTTGCTCAGTACCGGGCACTGGATAATTTTCATCAACGGTAAGTTGATGCCGAGTTTGCCCGCCTCGCTGGCCAACTGCATGGCCAGCAGGGAGTTCCCCCCTTGCGCATAGAAGTTGTCGTGGCGGCTGATCTTTTCTACCCCCAGAAGCTTCTGCCACAGAGTCATCAGCTTGATCTCAATATCGCCCGCAGGCGCCTCGTATACCTCGCTCGCATAAGCTGTATCCTTGAGGACCGGCAGAGCCTTACGATCCAACTTGCCATTATTATTGAACGGCAGCTTTTCCAGTTGTACGAAGGCGGCGGGGATCATGTAACCGGGTAGCCGCTCAGTGAGATATTCACGCAGACTGAGGCTTGATACGCGTTCGTCCCCACCGGCAACAACATAGGCCAATAGGCGTTTCTCCTGGCCCGGTTTCGCAGAGGCGATGACCGCACACATCGAAATCTGCGGGTGCTTAAGCAGTTGGCTTTCAATTTCACCCAGTTCGATACGGAACCCGCGAATCTTCACCTGGTTATCATTACGCCCGCAGTAAACGATCTCACCGGTGGCGAGGTGATAACCCAGATCCCCGGTACGGTAAATATGGCGCCCGTCCTGGAGCCCGGTGAACGGATCGGGCAGAAAGGCCATACGGGTCAGATCTTCCCGCTGGAAATATCCCCGCGCGACGCCTTCCCCACCAATATAAATCTCCCCGACTACGCCACGAGGAACCGGTTGCTGGCGCCGGTCGAGAATATAAATCTGGGTATTGGCCAGCGGTTTCCCCAGGCTGATGAGACCTGCGCCAATCTCTGCGTCGTATTTCCAACAGGTGGCAAATACGGTGCACTCGGTCGGGCCGTATTCATTGATGACCAAATTGTTTTTTGCCAATTGCCGCACCAGCTCCGCAGACGGCCCCTCACCGGCCAATGATATCTTGATGCCCCGGACAGCCTCGATAAACCGCGTACTCTCGATCATCGCCGAAACGATGGTCGGCACTAAAGTTACGTGGGTAATTTGGTTATCGACGAGGAAATCGACGAATGCATCACTGACGGTGCGCTGTTCCGGAGTAGGCAGATAAAGCGCGGCGCCTTGCGCCAGCCCTAACGTCAATTCAGCGATGCTGGCATCAAAACTGAAAGACGAGAACAGCAAGACCCGGCTGTCCACGGTGGCGCCGTACCGTTGACCATGCTGCATAGTGAAGTTGGTCAGGCTATGGTGCTCAATCATCACGCCCTTTGGTTTTCCGGTCGAGCCAGAGGTGTAGATGATATAGGCCAAATGCTCCGGGCTGAGGGCGTCCGGCCGCGGATTGCTTTCACTTTCGCCTCCGTATGCCCAAGCATTGAGATCCAATGCCCAGACCTTGTTCAAGGCCAGCAAAGCAGGGTTAAGCACCGCCTCGCCAATCGCGTCTACCAAGACTAAAAACGGGGCGGCGTCTTGCAGAATACGATTTAAGCGTTCTGAAGGATAAGCGGCATCCATGGGCACATAGACCCCGCCGGCCTTCAAAATCGCGAGCAAACCTATTGGCACGAACGGACTACGTTCAACACAGAGCGCAACGCGTGCCTCCGGGACCACGCCTTCGCGGATAAGGGCATGCGCCAACTGATTAGCGTAGTGGTTCAACCGCGCATAACTCAGCCGCTGGTTGCCGTAAACAACGGCGACGGTTTCAGGGTGTTGAGCCGCCTGCTCTTCAAATTGCTGAAAGAAAAAACGCTGCTTATCAAAAGATTGCTCTGTGCAATTGAGGTCATACAGCAACCAGTCGCGCTCTTTTGCCGATATCAGATCAACCTCGGAAAGGGTTTGCTCAGGATAAGCCAGCAGCCCGCGCAACAACGCGATCAGATAATCTTTATAACGTTCAGCGGTCGCCTCATCGAATAATGCGCGGGTGTAGCTGATTACCCCGCTTATCTCACCGGGGCTTTCAGTGCAGTGCAATTCCAGATCCGATTTGTGATAGCTTTTGCTCACCGAGATGTTTTCGATGGTTAATCCCGGCAACTCCAGTTTGCGGTCGCTGCCGCTATCGGTCCGCAGGCTGAAAATGGTTTGGTAGATCGGTGTATGGTCTAGGCTGCGTTCGGGCTTGAGAGTTTCCACCACTTTTTCAAACGGCAAGTCCTGGTGATCATAGGCGCTGAGTATGTTTTGTCTGGCGTTGCTCAACAGATTGCGCAACGTCGGGTCGGCGGAGAAATCCAGGCGAATGGCCAGCATATTCATAAATAGACCGATCAGCGGTTCAAACTCCGGCCGCCCTCTCCCGGCAGTCGGCGTACCAATAACGACGGCACCTTGCCCCGACAATCTGGACAGTAACGCGCCCCATACCGCAATCAGCAACATGAAGACCGTGCAGCCTTGTTGCCGACAATAAGCCCGCAACGACCTCTCCAATTCGCCATCCAGCACAAAACTGACGTTGCCGGCACGAAAATCCTGTACCTGCGGCCTTGGCCGATCCCAAGGCAATGACAGCAAAACCGGGATATCGGCCAGATATTCCGACCAGAAGGCTTGCTGCTTCACCAAAAGATCTCCTTGCAGCAAGCCGTTTTGCCAGTGCGCGTAGTCGGCATATTGCACTGGCAGAGCGGGCAGCTCGTCTATGGTTCCCCTCAGATTCGCCTGATAGAGCACATTCAACTCTTGAGTAAGCACCCCCAAGGACCACCCGTCGCAAATGATGTGGTGCAACGTCAGCAGGAACACATGTTCATGAACGTCGAGCCGGATCAAATGGCTGCGAATCAGTGGCCCCTGGCTCAGTTCGAAAGCCTTAAGCTCATTGTCGGAAACAATGTCTGCAAGACACCGCTGCGCATCATGCCGCTCACTCAGGTCGGTAAACCGCATCGGCATGGCGGTATCAGCCGGTAGTAATCGGCCGTGCAACCGCCCTTCGCGCTGAACAAATACCGTGCGTAATCCCTCATGACGCGCAAGGATCCGATCCAGGCTACGCTGCCACACCGCGACATTCAGCTCACCGCTTATGCGTGAAGCCAAAATGATATTCGAGCCACTCCCGACGTTGGGTAACTGGTCAATGTACCACTGACTTTTCTGCGCGAATGATACCGGCAAATCCCCTGCTCTACTGACTTTGGTAATACCGTCTTCTTTACGGACTAAGCTCCTGATTCCTTTGTTTTTTGCTCGGGCTCTTAACTGCTCAAGCTCGGCAATACTCATTTGATCCATATCGAAATTATTCATGCCGATAATCCTCACTGGAAATAAAAGTATTCAGTTCATCTTGATCAAACTCCTGCTTCAACAATGTCAGCAGTATTTGCCTGGAGAAATCAGTCAAGGTGCTGTACTTGAACAGCCGGGAAAGCTCTACGTGCACATCAAAGTCCCTTTGCACGAGGTTAATCAGCCGTACCGCCAGCAGCGAATGCCCGCCGAGGGCAAAGAAGTCGTCATCGCGCCCGATCGGGTCAACCCCCAGCAGCTGCGACCAAATCCGCGCCAGTTGCTCTTCTACCTCGCCCTGCGGCGCCTCATAGCTTTCCCGCGCAAAAATATCCCCCTCCGGCTCCGGCAGCGCACGACGGTCAAGCTTGCCGTGCAACGTCAGCGGCAACTCCGCCAACAGCACAAATTCCGCCGGCACCATGTAGTCCGGCAACTGCCTCAGCAAATCCTTCCGCAACCGACCGACCAGACCGTTGCCCTCCTCCCTCTCCCGGGCCACCACGTACGCCACCAGTCGCGCCTCTCCCGGCTTGTCTTCCCGCAGCAGCAACGCGGCCTGCACCACCGCCGGGTTCAGGTTCAGCGCCGCCTCTATCTCCCCCAGCTCAATGCGATAACCGCGCAGCTTCACCTGCTGGTCGTTACGGCCGATAAACTCCAGTTCGCCGTCCGCACGGTAACGCGCCAAATCCCCCGTACGGTACATTCGTTCGCCCGGGACGCCGCTGAACGGGTCCGGCACAAAACGCTCGGCCGTCAACGCCGGCCGGTTCAGGTAGCCCCGCGCCAACCCCGCTCCCGCCACGTACAGTTCGCCAACCACCCCGTCCGGCACCGGCTGCCGCCGGGCATCCAGCAGGTATAGCTTCAGGTCCGGAATGCGCTGACCGACCGGGCTTTGGCTGACCGTCCCGTCTTCCGCGCTCAGCGGTCTGTAGGTCACGTGCACCGTGGTTTCGGTGATACCGTACATGTTCACCAACTGCGGCTGGCGCTCGCCGACCGACTCGTACCACGGCGCCAGGATTGACGTATCCAGCGCCTCGCCGCCGAAAATCACATAGCGCAGCGCCAACGCCAGCGGACGTTGCCGCTGTTCGTTGATGAACGACCGGAAAGCGCTCGGCGTCTGATTCAGCACGGTCACGCCCTGCTCGCTCACCTGCCGGTAGAACGCCGCCGCATCGCGGGTCCGCTCCGCCGGCGTCAGCACCAGCCTGCCGCCGTGCAGCAACGCTCCCCAGATTTCCCATACCGAGAAGTCGAAGGCGAACGAGTGAAACAGGCACCACACATCCTCTGCGTTGAAGCCAAACCAGGGTT
This sequence comes from Brenneria corticis, assembly GCF_003115855.1. Lineage (GTDB taxonomy): Bacteria > Pseudomonadota > Gammaproteobacteria > Enterobacterales > Enterobacteriaceae > Brenneria > Brenneria corticis. Next base: position 94,924 of record NZ_KZ819082.1, on the reverse strand, counting down.
GCACCGCGCTGAACAAACGGCTCACCTGGCGGTGTTCGACCATCACCCCTTTGGGCACGCCCGTGGAGCCTGAGGTGTAAATGATATAGGCCAGCTGTTCAGGGGCGGCCCGGCCCTGCGGGTTAGGCTGCGCCAGGTCGCCATCCTCCGGCATATCGCCGAGCAGCAGGACGGCCTCATAACCTTGTCGCCGTAGGGTAGCCTGCCCCTGCGCGTCGCACAGCGCCAGCGAGGGGCGGGCGTCTTCGAGTATCAGGCGAATACGCTCGACCGCGTAGGCCGGGTCAATAGGCAGATAGGCCGCGCCGGCCTTGAGGATAGCCAGCAGTCCGACCATCATCTCCAGCCCCGGCACGGCACACAGGGCCACCGGCGCGTCGGCTTGCACGCCGCGCCGGATCAGGTCATGGGCCAGTTGGTTGGCCCGCCGGTTGAGCTGCGCGTAGGTCAACGACCGTTCGGCGAAGACCACCGCCACCGCATCCGGGCGCAGGGCGGCCTGCCGTTCGAACTGCTGATGCACGCAAAGCGCGACGGGCTGCTCCCGCAGCGGTTGATTGCGCTGGTGGATCAGCGACTGAACTTCGGCTTCCGGCAGCACCGCAAGTTGCTGGAGAGCCGTTTGTGGGTTCTGCTCCAGGGCCTCGACCAAGGACTCCAACGCCTGCCGGGTGTATGCCAGTATCCGTTCGCCGCACAGGGAGGCGACCGCTTGCAACGTCAGCCCGGTTTGATGACCGTAGTCTTCGACGGAAAGAACCAGCGGGTAACTGGTGGTCTCGTTGAAATCAATCAGGACAATCTCGGGGAAATCCGGCAAAGGCTGGGTATAGAGGGTAGCGCTGGTGTTATGCCGATAATTGAGCAGCGCGCCAAACAGCGGCGCCGGCGGCGCGATGCCGCTCGACTGCTGAGCGATCACCAGCGACGCCTGTTCATACCCCAGCAACGAGGTCAGTTGTTGATGCATCTGCTGCACCGCGGCATCGACGGGGCGCGTGTCGATGTCTACGCGAGCCGGTAAAGTATTAATGAACATTCCCAGAGCCTGCGCGCTGCCATCGCCGTAGGCGCGTCCAAAAAAGACGCTCCCAAATACCACTTGAGACTGGCCGCTGATGGTGGCCAACACCTTGGCCCACGCCACATGAAAAATACTGGCCAGGCTTACTTCTCTTTGCCGTGCCTGCAGGCGTAACCGTTCGTTCAGGGAGCGACTGAGGATCTGGCGCGACTCTTCAATACGCTCGCCTGCTATCTGGAGAGGGTTGCGGCCGTAGGGCAGACAAGGCTCGGTGATGTCACCCAGCAACGCCGAGAAAAACGCCCGCTGGCGCTGCTGATTATCGGTCTGAAGGGTCCGCTCGATCAAAGTGCGAAACGCCGATGCAGGGGGAAGTATATCGCCCTCCCCCTTCATCAGTGCGTTTACCTCGCGGTAAATGACCTCAAGCGTGGTGTGATCGCCCACCAGATGGTGAAACCGGTGTAGTAATAACCAGCGCCTGTTCGGCCTATCCTCAACGGCCGCCACCTGCAACAGAGGAGCCCGGTCCAGCGCAATCGAGAACTGACGAGGGTCGTAGCGTTCGTAGAGTTGATGGTAAATTTCACCGTCGCGCGCATCCAGATCAAGCCAGGTGACGGGCAGCGTTACGTGACGCATCAGCACCTGAACAGGCTGCTCCAGCCCCTGCCCGACAAAGGCCGTACGCAGGATGTCATGGCGTTCAACCACCTGCTGCAAGGCGGCCAGATAGCGCTCAAGGACAGTGCGATCGGGAAAAGCAAGAACCGTGACCAGCAAGTAGGGGTCGCCCCGTTCGGCCATGGCATGGTGAAAATACAATCCTTGCTGCAACGGCGATAACGGATAAATGTCCTGAATATTGCCGACATCGCCGCCAATCTGACGGCAAATCGAATCAATGCTCCCCTGGCTCAGACTCAGCAACGGCAGCATTTCGGGCGTAATCTGCATCGCTCGCTTCGGGATCCCTGACGCGGATGCGCCGGACTGCCGGACTAACGCCAGATGCGCCGCGAAAGCTTGTAATTGCGGTGTTTTGAACAATTGCTCGACGTTGGCCTGCCAGCCCAATTCACCCAAGCGGCCAATCAACTTGATGGCTAACAGCGAGTCGCCGCCCAAGGCAAAGAAATTGTCCCGGCGACCAAGGCGCCCCACCTGGAAATATTCTCCCCACAGAGTGGCAAGCAATTGCTCACGCTCGCTTTCCACCGGCTCATAGGTCTCCCGGGCAAACGCCAGGCCGTCAGGCGCGGGCAGCGCCTGACGATCGATTTTACCATTTGGGGTCAGCGGCATATCAGCCAGCGTCACGAATGCCGCCGGGACCATGAATGCCGGGAGCTTATTCTCCAGCGCACTGCGCAGCTCATTGATTTCGCAGTGACGGCCGGCCTCGGGGACCAGATAGGCGACCAATCGCGGGCCGCCGCTCCCGTCGTTACGGACAATGACCGTGCACTGCGCTATCCCATCCTGTTGCTTAAGCGTCGCTTCGATATCGCCAAGCTCGATGCGGAATCCGTGAATTTTGACCTGATGATCCTCACGCCCAATAAACAGCAGGTTTCCATCGGGCAGATAACGCGCCAGATCACCAGTGCGATAGATACGTTGAGCCGAGCCAGGATGAAAGAGATCGGGGATAAACCGCTGTGCGTTCAACTCAGGACGATTGAGGTATCCCTGCGCCACGCCCTCCCCACCGATGCAAAGTTCTCCGATGGCGCCGAAAGGCACCAGGCGCTGCCGTGAATCCAACAGATACAGCTGGCTGTTACCCAACGCCCGCCCGATCGGGACTACGTCGCCGTCATAACTTTCAGGACAGCGCCAAGCGGCATTGCAAACCGTGCCTTCGGTAGGGCCGTAACCATTAATCACGGTATTGCGTTGGCTCAGTTGGCGGAATACCTCGATACCAGACGCTTCCCCGGCCAGCGTCAACACCACGGCGCTCAGGCCTTGGCTGAGTATCGTGCTACGGCTCAACAACGCCGGAGGTAAGGTTGCATGGGTAATCTGGTGGTGACGGAAGAAATCCAACAAAGCCTGCTCATCTAAACGCTGCCGTTCAGTAGGGAAATACAGCGCCCCGCCATATCCAAGCGCCATGGCCATTTCCCAAATGCTGGCGTCAAAACTCAAGGATGAGAATTGCAGAATCCGACTATTACGGCTTACTCCTAATAACGCGCCTTGCTCTCGGTACAAACTGCACAGGTTGGCGTGGGACACTTGTACCCCTTTGGGCGCGCCCGTTGAACCCGAGGTATAGATAATGTAAGCCGTTTGCCGCAAATCGAGATCGGTCAGTAGCGGGCGGGCAACTACCGTCCGGCCGGACAGCTGCGTATCCAGCCGGAGCATAGGCAACCCCGGCGGTAAGGCTGCTGACAAGACGTTCTGACCATCCTCATCGACCAAAAGCAGCCCGGGGGATGAATCCTGAAGGATGTAGGTCAGACGCTCCGCCGGGTAACCCGGATCGAGAGGAAGATAAATCGCCCCCAGCTTCAACGTTGCCAAAAAGCCGATAAGCGTCGCCGGGCTTTTTCTCGCGCAAAATGCAATGACGTCGCCCGGCTTCACTCCCCGGGCGGCTAAATGACATGCCCACTGCTCGGCGCGCTCATCGTATTGCCGATAGCTGAATCGCTCCGCCGCAAAGACTAGCGCCGTTGCTTCGGGCGTTATTTGGGCAAAGTGACTGATTTGAGCGGCCAGCGATCTCTGCGGTTGAGGACGCTGTCGCCCCGGATTCAAGCCATGAATCAGATACTCTTGTTCATGCGGCGGCAGCAATATCAAATCCACACAACGCTGCCGTGCGGAACAGCGGCTAAGCTGGCTGCCCAGGGTATGCAGGTAACCCAGAAATCGCTCAACCTCTGCCTCGTCCAGCACCTGCGGGTTGTAACCCAGGCGGAAAGCATTATGGCCGGGCTCTTTGTGCAAGGTCAGCTGTTGCGCAACCGGACACCTTGCCCCGTCGGCGATCAGAATCGGCCAGGCCAACTCGGCGGATAAGCCCCCTAACGAGCGCAACGCCGGATAACGCTGATACACAGTCCTGACATAGGATGGCAACCCACTGACGCGACGCTCTTCCTCGGCCAGTAGGTCGAGGTTTTCAGCCAGGGTACGCTGTTCATCAAGCATCAAATGAAACGGTACGCTATCGCTTATCAGCCCTTCAAATAGAGGTTCCTGCGGAGGTCGCGACCAGCCCAACTGCAGATCTGAACAATTCGTGAACCTGCTTAAGGTAAGGATAAAAGCCAACAGCAGAGAGTCATGGCTGCCGGTTGCATGCGGTGCCGCGGCATACCAGGTCTGCCACGGCGTATGGGCCCAAGAGTTATACTCAGGAGCGATATCCGGGGTTTCAGCCTGGCCGGATAACGACAGCGGACTGAAACGGGAAAGCCGTTCGCACCAGAACCGCTCGTACCGAGCGGCATCTTCATGCAATCGGGTCAGCGCCTGTTGTTGACTATTCGTCAGCAGAGGCAAAGCTTGCCCCGGCTGTAAACCGGAAAAATCATGCCTTGAAGCCGCCGTGCGCGTCTGTTTGCCCCCCAGGGCGCTCAGACCGCTGACGCGGACATCAAAATCCGCAGTCGCTATAACAAGAGCGTCGTCTGTCGCCGATAGCAGCGTACCTCCGGGCTGGGTACTCTGTGTTGACAGCACTTCCAGCTCCGAGAGCCGAACCACGTCGAAATCCTCCAGTAGGATTTTCGGCAGGTCCAAAGGCGCAACGTAATACTCGCCATAATTCAGAGCCCTGACCAACGCAGAAAGCTCCGCGGCGGGTCGATCCCAGCGCAGCACACCGCCCGCCAGGGGCCGCCGATAGCCGGTATAAAAACTGCGTTCAGCCAAATTCTGCGCAGTGCGAGACAGCGTTTTCTGCTCCAGTGCCGTCAACAACTGGTCAAAACCCAGCCGGGCGGCCTGATAGCATTTCAGGTTAAGACTGAACGCCGTTTCATTGGCCGTAATCGCGACCGGAACGCGCGCAACGATATCCCCCTGGTCGACCGCCTCCTCCAACAAATGCCAACTGATGGCGTAGTCATGCTCCTGGTTTAAAAGCGCCCAACCGGTCGCATTTTGCCCGGCATAGCGCGGTAACGGGCTGTCGTGATAGTTAAAACAGTACCCTTGCACACTGTTTATTAGCTCGGAGGAAAGGACATAAGGGTTAACAATGGAAAATAGATGCACAACCTCATGGGTTCGACAGTGATGAGCCAACGTATCCAGATTATCCAGACAAGGAATACCCTGATTTCCGGCCCATTCCCTAAAGACCTCATCCACACTCACTACGGCAGAAATCACATGCCCCGAACGTAACCATTGTTCCGCGCAGTAGATCGCCAACGTTGTTCCGCCAATCATTACTGAAGGCAATAACTCTACTTCGTCACCCCCTAATAGGTGAGCGTGTTCGTAAATCATTACGGTCCTCAATACTTGAAGTTTGATGCTCAGAAGCCAAGCGTCGATTCAGGCTGTCATCAGGCCTTCACGCAATTTGACCGCTTTGTCGGAGTGGCTAAAAATACTGTTCGTGATAACTGATGGCGAATTATTTTCAGTAACAACCCGATCAGAAAAATAAAAATTAGATAATTAAAGATACAAAAAATATAATTACACCACGAAACCGCCAATGAAGAAAAAAAATGAAAACGCGTTCAGCAGCAGGTATTTTCGCCTGAAGACCCCCAGCAAAACCCCACATATCACTCACCATCCCCGAACACTAAATATTAATTAATCATAGCAAAAACAATTCTCGACAATTGCACTTCGGACAGGCAAAAATATATATCGCTTGAAATAAAAAAAGTGATCACCATGAAAAACCTGAAATTTTTGTCACTTATTCGGTCATGCTTGAATAGGGTTCCATCATTGCAACAGCGATCTTTCTATCTCCGGTATAAGGATTTCGACCATGGGTATAACGCATATTATCCAGCAGCAGGATATCCCCTTCGCACCAATCAAATTGATAGCGATTATCGGCTAATACTTCACGGATAAGATTCAATTTTCTCATTGGAATTTCCGCTCCATCCCCGAAAAGTGAATGACGTGGAACTTTGTCCCGCCCAAAGGCATGCTCAAGCGCTTTAGCAGACATTTCACCGGCACCGGTAATATGAAACATATGGCACTGGTTAAAAAAAACCCTTTCATGACTTAAAGGATGACGAGCAACCCCCTGGCATACCTGCCAGGTTCGCAACGTTTGGCTATCCAACCACTCATATTCAATGTCGTTTTTGCGGCAGAAGCTGTTGACCTGCTCGGGAGTTTCAGCCTGAAAAACAGTCTGCCAGGGCAAGTCAACAAAGGGCCGATAGTGCCGAACATAGCGAACTCCTCTTTCCTCGAACTCGTCGAGTAAACTTTTGCCCAGGCTTTGAGTTATTCTGTTGAGATCCGCAATCGGCGTTTGGCCGCCCGTTCCCGGACGGACAATGCAGCAAAACCCCAGCACCATTGGCCAGTCGCGCTGATAGGCGTTTTCCGAATGCTGGTCAATGGAGAGCGGGCTAGGGTACTCCGTCGCTGTAAAGACATTCTTGCTCAGCGAACGTCTGGGAGTTGAACGGTAGGTATAATCGAGCGTTCGACTGAACAATCGACTGGATAGTTTTGAAAAGGAATCAGAGGTAACGGGCATAAAGTTTCGAAGCAGAACCGCCCCCTCCGTCCATAGTAAATCTTTCAAATAATCAACGTTGTTATCCAGGAATTCGAACACATCTCTATTTTCCTTAGTAGAAACAACAGAGACCAAATCAGCGATATTTCCTTGCGGTGCCAGACGACTCACTTTTACGAGATTCATCCACCCTCCCAGCATGTAATTAGCAAGCCACAGTGAGCACTAAATGTAAGCATGGTCACAGCTGCCATGCCTCGAATAATTCATAAGATTAGCTAATCAATTTACCTAAAAAAGGCTAGTTCACATCACACTCTATTAGCAAATTATTTTTTTGCCCATAGAGGAAAAGCTCAAAAAAACAAAATAACACATTGATTTATAACTATTGTTTTACAAGTGAAGAGGTAAGTTCAAACAATGATAAAATTTCAAATTAATCATCAGGAAAAATCAATTAATTACAACCGCACTTAAAGTTTAATTATTTTAAGGTAATATTGAATGCCTTTCTGACTACAGAACTTAGCCCGCCGGTAGCGGGAGCTAACACTCTGTTAGTGAAGCGATTATTTCCCGCTCCGTTAACTCGTTATCATCGCGGGTATGCCTATTCGTCGACCTGTCAGACGGTGATGGCAAAGATAAAGAGAGGAAAACCATCTTTCCCAGCATGGCCATTGCGTCCCTAAATGAACCAGACTGACCATTGAACACTCAGGCCAGAACACATCCCCCACGCCATTGCAAATCAGCGATCGCGGCGGAATAGTTGTTACCGTTGGAGGAATACCGGTGAAGGACATTATTCACACACCCCGATTAATCTGACATTATATAAATATCTCGATCTTTATATTCATCGCGCTGTTTACCATAGCGCAATACGCGAGCGTGAGAACGGGTGAAAACCCCTCTTGTTTCATAAAAATATTTATGTTATTAGCCAACTCTGAAATATGAAAATATAATTTAAACATCAATAATAAGGATGCGAACAATAAATGAATTTAAATATTACCGACAAGCCGGATCAAAGCGAACAAGACTTCGTTATTCAAAGCCTGTGGAAACACAATGAAAAATACGACGCCGTCGATATTCACCCATTATTTTTAAACTTCAGGGACGAGGCCGGCGCCATCGTGGCGGGTCTGGTGGCCAGAACCTGGTGGGGAGGCCTTGAAGTTCAATATCTGTGGGTCAGCGAGGAACACCGAAAAACCGGGTTAGGCAGCCAACTGATGAAAAAAGCCGAAGAGGAAGCGCTCAAACGCGGTTGCCATCTGGCCTATGTCGATACCTTCAGTTTTCAGGCGCGGGGCTTTTACGAAAAACTGGGGTATCGCGAATACGGAAACCTGCCGGGATATGCCCACAAGCACACGCGTCACTATTTAGCAAAATCGATCCGCTGAGTCAGCATTAGCCTAAAAGGAGGGCAGGATGCCATCGTCGCCTAAAAGTATGAATGATTATATCCGCAGTCTTATTACGCTGTTCCCCCTTTGGTTTATATTAACCACAAAAAGCCCACCACGTTGAACACCGAATTAACCACCGACATTTTCACCAAGTCTGAACTTGATATTATTTTTCTGATATTGCAAAGGCTTAGCAATAAAGAGATCGCCAGAAAAATGAACGTTTCATATAAAACCATTGAGAACAGGGTATATAGCATGTATCAAAAGTCGAACGTCCATTCGTTGAATCAATTTGAAGCGTTTTGCCATCATCTGGGACTGGATAATTACGTTCCCAATTCACTCATAGAGAAAGGCATTCAATTTATTTAAATATAAGGAATATATTCAGATGGAAAGAATAGATGATTACCCGGTCAGCCGGGTGCCGATGAATGTACGGCTGCCCTTTTTTAATGTGGCATTGGTCCATATAGGGATGCTGACCGCGCTGGATCAATTTATGTTAGGCGCCGTACTGGGCAACGCCATGACCGATGCCTTTATATCGATTTTTATCGGCAGCGCGATTTTCGGGGTGGTAACCTTGGGCCTTGGCTATGCGGGTATGAAAGAAGGATTATCCGGCAGCCTGCTGGCCAGATGGTGCGGTTTCGGACGCGTTGGTTCCGTATTGATCGGCCTGGTGATTGCCGTCAGCCTGTTAGGCTGGTTCGGCGTGCAAAACGCCGTATTTGCCAAAGCCCTCAACTTCGCCCTCAACGACAGGTTAGGCTTCGGCTGGTCGGCCGCCCTGTCCGGCGCCGCGTTGACGATTCTGGTCGCCTTTGGCTTCAAGGCGTTAAAATTTACCGCGAAAATAGCCGTTCCGCTGTTTATCTTTATCGTCGGCTATATCTCCGTTATGACCCTCACCGGGCACAATATCGTCGAGTTGCTGCGCTCCGCTCCCACCGGCGCGGCCGTTTCCATCAGCGCCGGAGCCACCATGGTGGTCGGCGGCTGTATCGTGGCAAGTTTAATTACCCCCGATATGACCCGCTACTCTCAAAAAGGCAACCACGTTTTCTGGATCACCATTATGTCGATCATCGTGGGGGAATTCATCGTCAACGGTTTGGCGATATTAATTGCCCGGGCGCTGAATATCGCCGACGTGGTGACCATCATGTCGCAAACCGCCGGGGGAATCGGGCTGATCGCGGTTATTTTTTCCACCTTGAGAATCAACGACATCAATCTTTATTCGTCATCGCTGGGCATCGCCAACGCCATAGAAGGCGTGACCGGCAGAAAACTCAGCTATATGTCGATCACCTTGGTGATTGGGTTTATTGGCACCTTCCTTTCCGTGATGGGTATTTTAGATAGGTTCGTGGATTTTCTCACGCTGCTTGGCGTGCTGTTCCCGCCGATTATCGGCATCATGCTGGTCGACTATTATATTTTACGCACCCATCGGCAATTGCTCGCCGCCAGCAGAAAAAAAGGCGCACTACCGGAAATCACCGATACGCCGTTGATCGGCTGGGCGGCCATCGCCGCGAGTATTGCCGGCGCCGTGGTAGGCTTCGCCATCGAATGGGGTATTCCGGCGCTTAATTCGCTGTTGGCTGCCAGTATGCTGTATTGGCTGATTAAAGCACGCCGCCCGAACCATAATGCAGATCACCGATTTTTACGTCAATTCCTACCAGGAGATGCATCCCGACATTGACGGCTGTCCGCTTCACGATCCGCTTGCCGTTGCGGTCTGCGAGGATCCCGGCTACCTGTCTCTCGAATCTTTATACGCCCATATCGAACTGCATGGTGAATGGTCGAGGGGACAGGTCATTCCCGATCGTCGGCCGGTTTCCCGACACCTTTTTAATGCCCATGTGGCAATAGATGTCGATGCGACGCGCTTCCAGACGACGTTCCTGGCGGTGATGCTGAACGAAGCGACGCCTTGATGAGCGGGTTTTGGTGCAACCGGGTTTTCAACCAGCGTAAACGGCACTGGCTGCATTCACCAAGGATAAAGAATGGGAAATCATCTTTAACTGTACATAAAATCGTATAACTCTGACTCATGGTGAGTAGGAGTAATTATGTGAATTACTATTTTCCATTTTCATTATAAAAATAATGGGTGTATTAAATAATTAACATAAAGCAGGCATAAACCATCACAACAGGTTATTTACCATTAAATCCTGACGACATTATATAAAATATTATCATAACTAATTTATCAAGTTATTACTTAGGAGATTAATTATTAATAAAAACCAGTCATCTAATTAGCGATCTAAAGTAAGGAAAATTAGATATGAGGAAAAAAATAAATATTGTTGGCGCAGGGTCATTAGGCAGCGCATTGGCCAGAAGATTAATTGACTGCGGCTATCCGGTATCAGTATTTAATCGAACCAGAAATAAAGCCGATCTGCTGATTGATGATGGAGCCATACCGATTTATGAAATACAAGATATTTTCAATGACGATTGTTGTATTGTTATCGCCTGTCTAAAAGACGCTGACAGTATTATCTCAACATTTATGCCGCTGCTCGATGGACGCAGTAATCACCCCCATGAAAAGCTGCTTATCAATACCAGTACATTGGGGCCGGAAGAATCCCGCAGGGTTGAAGCCTTCATGCGGAAAATCCCGTTGAAATACGTAGAACTCCCTGTTTCCGGGGGACCGGAAGGTGCACGCCAAGGAAAGCTGGTCGCTTATATGGGGCCGGTAACGGACAGTTTTCTTCCGGTACTACTGGAGATGGTGACAGTCCTCTGTAGCCGCTATTCATTGATGCGCAGTAATCAACATGCTCAGGCGATGAAGGTAGTTAATAATTATTGTGAAGCGATGAATATGGCGGTGGCCGCCGAAGCGATTTTTCTGGCGGAAAAAATAGGGTTAAACAAAGACGAAATTTGCGAAACCTTGCCGATGGGCAGAGGTCGATCCGTCTACATGGATGTATTGTTGGATAAATACAAACGTAACGACCGTTCCATCTCTTTTCCACTGGATCTTCGCATTAAAGATCTCTTGCTGGTCGCCCCTCTTTTAGAACAGACCTGCGTGCAAAGTTTTTTCTATCCGCAACTGGCGAAAGCCTATCAAAAGGCATTATCTGATAACCCGTCGCGTGTTGACCAAAGTACCTATTTCGATTTTTTTAAGGCTTACAACAAGTAATTATTTATTGATATAAAAGGAACCGCTCATGAAAAGCAACCATTCTCTTACAAGCACCACCTCTGACAAACGCCGTAACGCTTTGAAACAGGCGCTGGATAATAAAAAAAGCATCCGGGTTATGGAAACGCATAGTCCGCTGGCCGCACTGCTGGTGGAACAGGCGTCTTATGTCCTGAACGAAAAATCTATTGGATTTGACGCCTTTTGGTCAAGTTCGTTAACCGATTCAACGGTACAGGGTAAACCCGATATCGAATTATTATCGCTGAGTAGCCGTTTAAATAGAATTGCGGATATATTTGATGTTACAAGCAAACCGCTAATCCTTGATGGTGATACAGGGGGGCAAATAGAACATCTGCCTTATCATATCAATGCAGCGGAAAAAATGGGGATATCCGCCATAATTATTGAAGACAAAACAGGTTTGAAGAAAAATTCTCTTTTTGGTACGGATGTAAAACAAACACAGGACGATCCCACCCACTTCGCTGAGAAAATAACCGCTGCCAAGGAAGCACAGCTTACTGATGATTTTATGGTTATTGCCAGAGTGGAAAGTTTAATTCTGGATGCGGGTATGACGGATGCTATTGACCGGGCGCTCACCTATGTCGCCGCCGGCGCGGATGGTATTATGATTCATAGCCGTAAAGTCGATCCGCAAGAAATCATAGATTTCGCACGGATATTTAAGAAATCCGCGCCAAATATCCCATTAGTCTGCGTTCCTACCAGCTTCAATAATATTACTTTTGATCATCTTACTGATTATGGTTTCAATATTGTCATTTATGCCAATCATTTGCTGCGGGCATCCTACCCGGCAATGAGGAATATTCTCGAGGATATTTTAAAGAATGGCCGCACCCAGGAAATTGAAAATCTGTGTATGCCGATAAAAGATATTCTGGAACTGATTCCCGGGACAAAATAATTAGTCTTAGACCATCTTATCTCTACCGCATTCTAAATACCCAAGAAGGATATTATGATTTCTTCACACGATCTTATCGAGTTATTGCGTGAGCACGATGTGGATTTTTATAGCGGCGTGCCGGACTCGCTGTTAAAAGAATTCTGCCGGGCAATTTCCAACGCCGACGATGGCATCACGCATGTCACGGCCTGTAATGAAGGGGCGGCCATGGGGATGGCCATTGGTCACTATCTGGCGACCGGCCATATTCCGGCTATTTATTTGCAAAACTCGGGGCTGGGCAATCTGATCAATCCGTATTGCTCACTGGCGGATATTCACGTGTACGCCATCCCGGCCCTGCTTATTATCGGCTGGCGCGGCGAACTCGCCGACAATGGGGAGCAGTTGCATGATGAGCCTCAGCACGTCAAACAAGGCCGGGTCACACTGCCATTGCTGGAAACGCTGGATATTCCGTATTACGTCGTTGACGGCAATGAGGCGGACTTGCCAACCAACGTGGCTTCACTGCTTGAGCAGGCTAAACATGAACAGCGCGCCGTTGCGCTGGTGTGCAGGAAAAATACGTTTTCGCCCACGCCGGCCGAGCGGCACGTCGCCAATCCGGCAGCGGAAAAAGGGGTTATGACCCGAGAGGAGATCGTTGCCTGCTGCCTTGACATTCTGCCGAACACGCTCCCCATCGTCAGCACCACCGGTATGCTATCGCGGGAATTGTACGAACTGCGCGAACGGGACCAGCTCAGCCACGAAAAAGACTTTCTTACCGTCGGCGGCATGGGCCACGCCTCTCAGATAGCGCTGGGTATTGCGTTAGCCAATCCACAGCGGCGGGTCGTGTGTATGGATGGCGATGGCGCGGTGCTGATGCATATGGGGGGGCTGACCAATATTTCTCAGGTAGACAACATCCTGCATATTGTTATCAATAACGGCGCTCATGCCTCGGTTGGCGGTCAGGTAACCCTGGCCGCCAACCTATGCCTGTCGGAGATCGCTCACGCCATCGGTTACAGCTATACGCAAACCGTCGCCACATCGTTGGAATTGGCGCTAAGCCTTACCCATGCCCTGTCTCGACCGCAAAACGCCTTTATTGAAGTGTTGTGTCGTTCCGGACACCGCGCCGATCTTGGGCGGCCGAAGCGCACGCCCATCGAAAATAAAACCGACTTCATGCATTTCCTGCAAGCCTAAATCACGCATCGTTCGCCATTCATGATGGTTGTCCCCATCCCCGGGTGGTTCCGATGCCGAACAGTTGTTATCTGTGGCTGGATAACGGCACGCAGAGACACGGAGAGTTATCCACTTTGACAGGACAGGCTAATGATGAATACATCCATTCGCCAGCACTGGATGTCAGTACTGGCTCATAGTCCAACATCAGGATTAATCGAACTGTGGCAGTCTCTCGGCCTGGCGCCCGAGTACCGCCTGATCAGGAGCCCCGAGGTCGGGTTGCTTCAGGTTCAGGGACGCGCGGGAGGAGAAGGAGGACGTTTCTTTATGGGGGATGTGACCGTCACCCGTGCGGTGGTGCAGCTTTCCGGCAATGATAGCGGCGGCTATGGCTACAGCTACGTTATCGGCCGGAATAAGGCGCACGCCGAACTAAGCGCCCTCATTGATGCGCTGTTACAGCAACCCGCGCAGTACGATTTACTTCAGACACGCCTGATTATACCCCTGCACGCGCAGTTAACCGCGCAGCGTCAGCAGCGGGCACGGGAGATTGCCGCCAGCCAGGTCGATTTCTTTACCCTGGTAAGGGGGGAAGACTAATGAAGCTACTTAACGGATTTTCCGATCCCATTGCCGATGCGCAACGTGCGTTTCGGCTGATACTGAAGGCGATGAGCGAGCCCGGCATAGCGGTTGCGTTTACCGATACCCCGGAGTGGCGACCGCTATCTCCGGCTGGCTGCGCCGTGTTGCTCACGCTGGCGGACAATGACACGCCGCTCTATCTTGCCACGCCGTTTCGCGATGAACGGATCGGCCATAATCTCCGTTTTCATACCGGGGCGACGCTCACCGACCAGGCCTCGCAGGCGGCTTTCGCGGTGCTGGATAATGCGTTTCCCGCCGCGCTGCTCGATGAGTTTGCCTGCGGCAGCGGCGAATTCCCCCATCACGGCGCCACGCTGATTCTCGAGGTCCCTTCCCTCAGCGGGGCGCCTCCGTTGACCTTAAGCGGTCCCGGCATTGAGCGCCAGCGTATCGTTACCGTAGCGCTGCCGGAAAGCGTCAGACGCTACCTCGGTCGCCGTCCGGTCGCTTTCCCCCTGGGACTGGATTTCATTTTCACCTGCGGGCGGCAATTACTGGCCATTCCGCGAACAACCCATGTGGAGGTGAGCTAATGTACGTTGCCGTTAAAGGTGGTGAAAAAGCGATTACCGCGGCGCATGCCCTGCAGGAGCGACTCCGCAGAGGCAGCGGCGCATGTAATGAACTCGGTTGCCGACAAATCGAGCAGCAGTTGGAACTGAGCGTACAGCGGGTGATGAACGAAGGCGGTATTTATGATTCGCAGCTGGCCGCGCTCGCCATCAAACAGGCCAGCGGCGATCTGGTGGAAGCGATATTCCTGCTGCGAGCCTACCGCACTACGCTGCCGCGCTTTATGGCCAGCGAGCCGCTCAAGATGGCCGGCATCAGGCTGGAGCGGCGTATTTCCGCCATTTATAAGGATCTGCCCGGCGGCCAGATTCTGGGGCCGACCTATGATTACACCCATCGTCTGCTCGACTTCGGCCTGTTGAATGAGAATGAAATTGCGCCGCTGTCCCAGACTGGCGAACCAACCGCGATCCCGGCGAACGCTCCTTGTCCGCGCATTTTTGAAATGATGACCCGCGAAGAGCTGATGAGCGCCGAACATGATGACGACAGCGAACCTGATGATATTACCCGCCATCCCATCACTTATCCCTGTAGCCGCTCGGCCCGTCTGCAGCAACTGGTCAGAACCGATGAAGGATTTTTACTGGCGCTGGGTTACTCCATTCAGCGCGGCTATGGCCGTAACCATCCATTTGTCGGCGAAATTCGCACGGGTTATGTCACCCTGAGTTGCGCCCCGGAAGAACTGGGTTTTCCCATTGAGGTCGGCGAAATTCTGCTTACCGAATGTGAAATGGTCAACAACATCAAAACCACCGCCACCGGACGGCCCTGTTTTACCCGTGGCTATGGTTTGGTATTTGGCAGAGCGGAACGCAAAGCGATGTCGATGGCATTAGTCGATCGGGCACTGCGGGCGGACGAGTTCGGTGAAGAAATTACCAGCCCGGCGCAGGATGAAGAGTTCGTGCTCTCTCATGCCGACAGCGTGGAGGCTTCCGGTTTCATCTCGCACCTGAAACTCCCTCATTATGTTGATTTTCAGGCCGAGTTGGATCTGCTTAAACAGCTGTGCCGTGACTTTGAGGAGGAACGTCATGAAGGATGATAGATTAACCGGCTACAACATGGGCTACCTGGACGAACAGAGTAAGCGGATGATCCGCCGGGCGATCCTCAAAGCGGTAACCATCCCCGGTTTTCAGGTTCCCTTCGGCGGGCGCGAAATGCCGATGCCCTATGGCTGGGGAACCGGCGGCATCCAGGTGACCGCCAGCCTGATCGGTCGTGACGATACGCTGAAGGTGATTGACCAAGGTTCGGACGATACCACCAACGCCGTCTCCATCCGTCACTTTTTCCAGCGGGTGGCGCACGTCAACACCACCACTCGGGTCGGTGAGGCCACCTTGATTCAGACCCGGCACCGCATCCCCGAAACCCCGCTGCGCGCCGACCAAATCATCGTCTATCAGGTGCCGATCCCTGAACCCCTGCGCTTTATCGAACCGCGGGAAACCGAAACCCGCAAGATGCATGCGCTGGAGGAGTACGGCGTGATGCACGTTAAACTGTACGAGGATATTGCGCACCACGGACATATCGCCACGACCTACGCCTACCCGGTATTGGTCAACAATCGTTACGTCATGGACCCCTCCCCGATCCCCAAATTCGATAACCCCAAAATGAATATGATGCCTGCGTTGCAGCTGTTTGGGGCCGGGCGTGAAAAACGTATCTACGCATTACCCCCTTTTACCAAAGTGAAAAGCCTGGATTTTGAAGATCACCCCTTCTCAGTACAACAGTGGGATGAGCCCTGTGCGCTATGCGGCTCCCGGCACAGCTTCCTGGATGAGGTGGTGCTCGACGATCGGGGAAACCGCATGTTTGTCTGTTCAGACACTGATTTTTGCCAACAGCAGAGGGAGGAACAAGGCTTATGAAATCCTCACAAGTGCAGCAACAGCCGTTATTGAACATTCGCGGCCTGACCCATTTGTATGCGCCGGGCAAAGGTTTCGCCGACGTTGATTTCCAGCTCTACCCCGGCGAGGTACTGGGCATTGTCGGCGAATCCGGCTCGGGGAAAAGCACCTTGCTTAATGCGCTGTCCGGGCGCCTGACGCCGCAACAAGGCCGGGTTATCTACTTCGATAAAGCAAATACCGAACTGGATATATACGGCATCAGCGAGAACCGCCGTCGACAGATCTTGCGTCGCGACTGGGGCGTCGTCTATCAGCACGCGCTTGACGGACTGCGTCCGCGGGTTTCCGCCGGCGGCAATATCGGCGAGCGGCTGATGGCCATCGGCCACCGCCATTACGGCCATATCCGCCAGCAGGCGGAAGAGTGGCTCGAAAGCGTCGAAATTCCGGCGGAACGGCTGGATGATTTTCCGCTCACCTTTTCCGGCGGTATGCAGCAGCGTCTGCAAATCGCCTGCAATCTGGTTACGTCGCCACGCCTGATCTTTATGGACGAACCCACCAGCGGGCTGGATGTATCGGTGCAGGCGCGCCTGTTGGATCTGTTGCGCAATCTGGTAAGGGACATGGGACTGGCCGTCATCATCGTCACCCATGACCTGGGGGTCGCGCGGTTACTCACCCACCGGCTAATGGTGATGCAACAGGGACGGATCGTGGAAAGCGGGCTAACCGACCGGGTGCTCGATGATCCCCTCCATCCCTATACCCAACTGCTGACATCGTCGGTGCTGATGTAGTCGATCGGCCTACGTTTGCCTGTCGGCAGGCAATACGGGAGCAATACTATGTGTAATTCCACGTCTGAAATACAGATTGCGGTAGAAAACCTGTCAAAAACCTTTGTTCTGCATAACCAGCAAGGGGTGCGACTGCCGGTATTATCGGCTATCAATCTGCAGGTTAAAAAAGGGCAGTGCATGGCGCTGCACGGTCATTCCGGCTGCGGTAAATCCACGCTGCTACGTTCTCTTTACGCTAATTATCAAGCCGATGCGGGGCATATTTGGATCAATCACCGGCAACATCCGGTGGATATCGTCACGGCCGACGCGCGCACCATTTTCGCCATCCGTCGCGAAACCCTGGGGTGGGTAAGCCAGTTTTTACGCGTGATCCCGCGCATAAGTACGCTGAATGTGGTGATGCAGCCACTGTTGGAACAAGGTGTGGAAAAAGCCGAATGTGCCGAAAGGGCCGAACAATTGCTGTCCCGGTTACGTATTCCATCACGTCTGTGGTCATTGGCGCCCTCGACCTTTTCCGGCGGCGAACAGCAACGCATCAACATCGCTCGGGGTTTTATTACCGATTATCCCATCCTGTTGCTGGATGAACCCACCGCGTCCCTTGACGACAAAAATCGCCACACCGTGGCGGCGCTAATCGAGGAAGCCAAACTGCGGGGAACCGCTATTATCGGCATCTTTCATGACCGGGAAATCCGCGAACGGGTGGCTGACAGCCTTTTTACCATGCCGGACACGGTGTCTGACAAGGAGAAAAGCCATGATTATCAATAATGTTCATTTAGTCATGGAAAACGAACTGCAACTCGGCTCGATCGAAGTTACCAATGAAATCATTCACCGCTGCTCGGACTCCGTCAGCAATCTGCCGCGGGCGGTGGATGGCGAAGGAGGATGGCTGCTGCCGGGGTTGGTCGAACTGCACACCGATAATCTGGAAAAATACTTTACCCCGCGCCCCGGCGTAAGCTGGCCCGCCGCCTCGGCCATGAAAAATCACGACGCGGGTATTATCAGCAGCGGTATCACCACCGTACTGGATGCGGTGGCGATTGGCGATGTGCGCGCGGGCGGCGATCGCATGGAGAACGTGCAAAAGATGGTCGACGCTATCCGCTACAGCCAGCAGAATGCCCTGAACCGAGCCGATCATTATCTTCATCTGCGCTGTGAGTTGCCTCATGAAACGACGCTGCCGCTCTTCAATCAGCTAAAAAACACGCCGGAGTTGTTACTGGTTTCATTAATGGACCATTCACCAGGCCAGAGACAGTTTGTCTCGGCGGAAAAATACCGTACGTACTACCAGGGAAAATATCATCTCAGCGACAGTCAGATGGATGAGTTTACCCGGCAACAGATAGCCTTCGCCAAACGCTGGTCACAGCCTAACCGCGAGGCGATTGCCGCGCAATGCCGATCGCAGGGCCTGGTTCTGTCCAGCCACGACGACGCAACCGCCGCGCATATCGACGCCTCATGTCAGCAAGGCGTCACTATCGCCGAGTTTCCCACCACACGGGAAGCGGCGCAAACAGCGCATCAAAAAGGGATGCAGGTCATGATGGGGGCGCCCAATGTGATCCGCGGCGAGTCGCACTCCGGGAACGTATCGGCATGCCTGCTGGCAGAGACAGGATTGCTCACCATTCTCTCGTCCGATTATTTCCCTGGTAGTCTGCTGGATGCGGCCTTCAAGCTCGCCGGCGATGAAACATTGCCTTATACCCTGCCGCAGGCGGTGGCTCTGGCGTCGTTAACGCCGGCCAGGGCTCTGGGTCTGGATGACCGTGGATGCATTGCCGAAGGAAAACGCGCGGATCTGGTACTGGTCAGAGAATTCAGGGGCGAACCCCATATTCAGGCGGTCTGGTGTCGCGGACGGAGGGTATTTTGATGGCCAGACTGATTTATCTCATCGGCGCCTCCGGTTGCGGCAAAGACAGTCTGCTGGCCGCACTGCGAACCTCGTCCACCCAAAATGTGCTGGTCGCCCATCGCTATATCACTCGCCCGGCGTCGTCGGGCGGTGAAAACCATATTGCTCTCAGTGAACAGGAGTTCTGGTTCCGTTATCACCATGGGTTATTTTGTTTATCCTGGCGGGCGCATCAGTTGCATTACGGACTGGGCATTGAAATCGACGCCTGGCTGGAGAAAGACATTGATGTGGTCGTTAACGGGTCGCGCGCCTATTTGCCACAGGCGGGCAAACGTTACGGCGATCGTCTGCTGCCGATTTGCCTGACCGTTCCGCAAAAGATACTGGAGCACCGATTGAGAAAACGCGGGCGGGAAAATGAGCAGCAGATTGCGGAGCGCCTGCGCCGTACCATGAATTATCAATCAACCGTGCCGGCTACCTGCCCATGCTTGTCCAACACCGGTCCGCTGGAGCAGACCGTCCGCGCCTTCCGGCAATTGTTGAACCGGCCGAAACACCCGAGCGCGACAAGGAGGCGGTTCGATGACTAACGTCCCCTTGCTCTCATTAACGTTCACCGGCACTGGCGGCGTTCACGCCGCGCCGCTCTTTGGCTGCGAATGCCCGGCCTGCGGGCGAGCCCGTCATACGTCAACATACCGGCGGCGTCCCTGCAGCGCGCTGTTAGATTGCGCAGGGGAACTGACATTGCTGGATGCCGGGCTGGACAATTTGTCGCAACGTTTTCAGCCAGGTCAGCTACAGCGTATTTTGCTTACGCATTATCATATGGATCACGTCCATGGACTGTTTCCCCTGCGCTGGGGAAAGGGGGGGCCGATTCCGGTATTCTCTCCTCCCGACCCCGCTGGCTGTGACGATCTGTTCAAACACCCCGGTATACTGGATTTTCAATTTCTCGAACATCCGTTCCACACTTATCAGATGGGAAATATGCGTGTTACCCCCGTGCCGCTCAACCATTCTCGCCTAACCTGGGGCTACCTTATAAACCGGCGAAATAGCCGGGTGGCTTATCTTACCGACACCAGGGGATTGCCGGAAAATACCGCTCATTTTTTGCGCCGGCAACGGATAACCTGCCTGATTATTGACTGTACTTATCCGCCATGTCAGGAAAAGAATCACAACGATATCAATGAGGTCATTGCGTTATATTACGCCCTGCGCCCGCGGAGAATGCTGCTGACTCATATCGATCATACTCTGGATGAATGGTTAATGACGCATACGCTGCCGCCGGGAATAGAGCTAGCCCAAGATAACCAAACTATTTACCTTGACTAACCACTTAATATAACAACACATGAGATACCAGCCATGCTGCTTAATATAGCTGACTATATTGGACCAAAGACAAGAATAGCCAAAAGCATAAAATACGACGTTTAATGGCAACATTCAGCAAAGCACTTCCGTTAATCTTAACGAAATCTTTTCCTTTTTATTACACAAACCTGTTAATCAATGTAGCTCACCGAGTCTATTCTCCCTTCAACAATCGAGCTTTTCAGGTAATCATTCAGTAAAACAATATTTTTGTTATAGGCATGTTCTTTCGGCCAGACAAAATAATACCCCTGACCTGTGCGGACAGCGAGATTAAATGGCAAAACCAATGTTTTATTTTCAAGCTCTCTCTTCACCATATTTATATCAACAATAGCGATCCCCAACCCCTGAACTGCGGCACTAATGGCAAAATTCATGGTGTTAAATTCATGTTGATTAACAATTTTTAGTCCAATCTTCCTTTGAATACCTTTACACCATAATAACCAGTAATCTTCTTTTGATTTGGAATACAACAGATCAATGCCGAAGCCCTTAATATCGCTACATTGCGGTAATACGCCGGGGGCGCAAACCGGGATTAACCATTCATCAAGCAAGTGGGTAACCGCCCAGTTCGCGGGAAAATCTCCTTTACCGTACTGAATCGCCCCATCATAATTACCTGTTTTAAAATCAACAAGTTCCGAATTAAAACCATTACTGTCCAGCTTGACAATAGGATAATTTTTCTTGGCATGCAGTTTTCTTACTATCGCGATAAGCCAGCGTAACGAAAAAGTTGTCGGCGCTCTAATACGTAACGTATCCCTATCACCGGAAAAGTGTTCACAAGCCGTGCATAGTGAGGTAAACGCGACTTGAATTTCCTTGGCAAAGCATTCCCCGTCGGGTGTTAATACCACCCGAGGGCCATTACGTTCAAATAACTTACGACCAAAGAAACTTTCAACTGTATGAATATGCTTGCTGATAGCGCTTTGCGTAATGGATAACTCATTCGCTGCCTGAGTAAATGATTGGTGACGAGCCGCAGACTCAAAAGCCTTTAACGCATATAACGGAGGAGTTTTCAACCAGTCCATAGTTGTTTACCACTATAATCATGCAATTATTGAAATTGTTTTTACATTGAAAAAATGAACATATCAATAAGAATTCTCCGCAAAAAAAATAGAGGCACCACGCCATACCTCAAATAATTTCAAACAAAATAATTTGAAGGGAAAACGTACCATCATGAGTAATGGTTGTTATTTGGATGACTATTTTCCCTTTTAATAAAAAAAATAAAAACCGTATAAAAACACCAGAGAATTCAATCAATATTTTACGAAACCATCGTTAAAGCCCTGGACGAACACTATCTCTAAAATATTAATTCTCACATGAAATAATTAATACCTATCTCTTAGATGAGAAAAGGTCGTGTAGATACACATCTTAAACAAGTTAAATAGAGGTATTCATGTCAATTCTCTGCGATTTCAAACAAATCGCACTACGGCGACCAGACGCACCGGCAGTGGTCATGCCCGACGGAGGTCCCTCAACGAACGGCAACAACGAAAGCTATTTTTCATGCAAATCAACAGTAGTGGAGATACCACTTTGAACATAGAAACAACAATAATCGGCATTCTGGTCGACGATCTTTTTATCAGCGTTCCACGAGCGGAGATCGACCCGGATATCAATATGCGTGATGGTCTGGGGCTCGACTCGCTCGGGTTCAGCGAACTTCGCGCCCAGTGCGAATACGCCTTCAATGTAAAGATTGAGGACGAGGATTTCACCCCGGAGAATTTCGATTCAATCAACACGCTGACTCGCCTGATATCGCGCCTTCGTCATTCACTCACCGACGGGAAGGACAACCAATGACTGCTACAGCCAATAAAGCACAGCAACGCAAGCCGCGGGTCATGGGGTTCACGGAACTAAAAAGCTGGCTGCGCCATCGCCATCCGATGATTTTTCTTGACCGGGTGCTGGATTACGAGCCTGGTAAAAATCTGCAGAGCATGATGGTCGTATCCGGACAAACGGATGCGATCGCCGGGCACTTCCCTGAGCGGGCGATTTTTCCTGCCAGCCATATGATGCAAGCCATCGCCCAAACCGCGATTATTCTTTTGCAAGTCTCCACATCCCCTCTGGACGAGGATGAAATTACCCTGGTCGGGTCGGTTAAAGCCAGGTTTACCAAGGTGGTGGTTCCGGGGGACCGGCTGATCTTCAACATGACCTGCGATAGTCTTCGCGACGACTTCATCACCTTCACTTGCCAAGCGGAAGTCTCAGGCCAGCCGGTCGGCACCCTCAAAGGTTCGCTGATTCGCAAAAAAGTCTCGGATCTGGGGGAGCAACTATGGTAATCACCGACTCGCCGATCTGGGTGACGGGGATAGCGTGGTCGACGGCTCTTGGTTCGGAGATCAGTACGGTGTGGGAATCGCTTCTCTCCGATGCCTCCGGCATCACGGAACTCGATGCCGCTCTGCCGTTGCGGAATAATCGCGCGGCATCGTTGCCAGATATTCCGTCGGAGTGGCCCGCCGACAAGCGTCAGCACGAACTGACTCGCGCCACCCTGTTGCGGGCCCTGGAGGATGCGGGGATCGCCCCGGATGATCCGTTTCTCCTTGCGGTGCTCGGAACCAGTTTCGGCCCTCATCTTGATATGCCTGAGATCGCGTCGTTGTCCGAATGGTCGACCAGGGCGGTGCGAGACGCCGGATGCGTGGCCGCTCCCGTCACTGTCACCACCGCCTGCTCCGCGGGTGCTGATGCCATCCAGGCCGGATTTGATCTTCTCAAAGCCGGCGCGGCGGAAGTTTGCGTGTGTGGCGGCGCTGATGTACTGACGCTTGGCAAAAGACTCAGCCATTCGCGTCTCGGCACCCTGTCTCCTGACCGACTGCGGGCGTTTGATATCAGGCACAACGGAACCGTTCTCGGCGAAGGGGCCGCGTTTTTGGTACTTGAACCGGCGGAGCGGGCGCAGGCTCGGGGAGCCCGTCCGTACGGCGTCATCGCCGGCGCGGGATCGTCAAACGACGCCGCCAGCGCCGTCGCCCCGAATATGTCAGGCCAGAATGTTGTCCTGGCCGTTCAACGAGCCTTGCAAAGCGCCGGGATCACCCCGGCGGACGTCGCTGTCGTTAATGCGCACGCCACCGGTACCGTGATTAACGATGTTGTAGAAGCCAAAGCCTACACGCAGCTGTTCGCTGATGTCCCTCAGCCACCGGCCATTTTCGCAACCAAGGGAGCGTTTGGGCACACGCTTGGCGCCACCGGCGCCATTGAAGCGATAACCGTCCTTAAGGCGCTCGAAACAGGATGGGTCCCCCCCGTCCACGACCTGCTGGACCCCCTTCCTGATTTCAATCTGCCGCTGCCAGCGAAGAATCCCATGAAGGTTCGCTCCGGTTTCGGTATCAGTGTGACGCTCGGCTTTGGCGGTTTCAATACCTGCCTGGTTTTCCAGAAACTCGGAGGGACGACGATATGAACGAACAGGCTGTCATCAACGCCTGCGGCTTGGCTATCCTTGGCAGAGGCGTTGCCACTGCGCCCGACTTATCCAGCCTGAAGCCGAAGCAGAAAGCCTCCCTCTATGCCGATCCGCTTGCGTGGCTGGTACTCGAAGCCGTCGAGCAGGCGCTCAAAGAAAATAGCTCAGCCCTAGCCTCTTCCGGGCTGGCCGTGGGGCATATCGCGGTGAGCGACCAGTGCACCGCCCATACCCTGCATGGGATCGGCACAACGATTCCGTCAGGCCGGATCTCACCGCTGCGTTTCTCTGGCGCGTGCCCAGGCATGATTTGCTGTCTCCCCTCTCTGTTTCTGGGGTTCAGCGGCCCAAGCCTGGTCCTATCGATGCCGCCGGCTAGCGGTCTTCCCCCGGCGTTAGCTATCGCCAGCATATGGCTCCATGAATGTTCAGCGACCCATGTCATCGTCACATACCACCGGAAAGATACGTCTGGACACGGTGTGACAAGCCTGATCCTCGCCAATCAGGACACAGGAGGACAACAATGATGGCGGTCAAAAAAATAGCGCCGGATACGGTACAACACTTCCTGGATAATCTTGTCCAGGTGGGCCAGCCTGAAGCGCCGACGCCCCAATTCGACGAGGTGCTGAAAAATATGCGCAAGCTGGGTCTTGAACCCGGCGCACCGGTGATGATCGCCATGCCGAACGGCAGGCAATTCGTCACCATCGTGTTCGCTCTTTTAACCCTGGGAGCTGTCCCGGTGCTTCTCCCGTCATCGGCGCCGCCGTCCAGAATTTATCGCATCGCCAAGGTTCTTGGCGCCAATACGCTTATCGCCCTGCATACGCCACCGGGCCTGCGACAGGTCAAAACAACCCTCGTCCTCTCGCAGGGAGTAAAACTCACCTTCCTCGACGAGGTAGAGGCCCGTCGTTACCGGCCCGGAGAACTGATTCTTCTCACATCGGGCACCTCCGGCATATTCAGCGGCTGTCTGTTTAATATTGACGCGCTCTTTCTCAATGCCACCCGTCATGCCCAGGCGGTGGGGCAAACGCCCGCCGACAGGGTGCTCATCAACCTCCCCATGTATTACTCCTACGCCTTTGTCGCCCAACTGCTCGCCGCCTTTGCGTTGGGCAGCACGGCGATCATCGCCGGACCGCCCTTCACGCCGGTGAACTATGAGCGGACGATTCACGACTATCAAATCACCCAATCATCGCTGACGCCCCTGATGGTCGACGCCTGGCTGCAAGCGGGCTCCGAAAATCTTCCGGCGCCGCTGCGCCGCCTGACGGTCGGGGGAGACGCTCTCGCTCCCACGTCAGTCGCCGCGGTGCTGATGCGTAACCCCGGACTGGAGCTCTACCTGACCTACGGCCTCACCCAGGCGGGTCCTCGTGTCGCCACGCTGGCGGCCCACCTGGAGCCGCCCCGGAGATACGCGTCGGTAGGTCTGCCGCTTCCCGGCGTTCAGGTCCACCTGCGCAAAGAGAATCCCGGCGATAAGGTCGGTGAGCTGATCGTCGAAACGGAGACAGGAATGCTCTGCCGCATTGGCAAACACGACAAGCCGACCACCCCCGTCAACGGCAACAAGCGGATGATCTGCACGGGAGATATCTTCGAGATGGACGACGATGGTTATCTCTTTTTCCGTCAGCGCCAGCCGACCTATGTGATGAGCCGCGGCGAGAAGGTCTGTATGAAGTCGGTCTGCGAGATAGCGGAGACGATACCCGGCGTATCAAGAGCGGAAGCCTGGGTCCATGAGGGGAATTCTGATGAGGTGGCTTTCACCCTCGACGTCTACTGCGATGACGCCACGCTCAATGAAAATGGGATCCGGCGGCAACTCGGAAAAGTTCTGCTGCGCAGCGAACAGCCAACCTACCTGGCGATCCACCCGGCATCAAACGTTGGCTGGCGCAAGACCGCCACCAAGAAGACAGCCGCCACCAATAAAAGGAGTTAGGCCAATGGCTTTTTTTAATCTACCCCTGATCGTTTCAGGAGAGTCGCCGCAAGCGCTTGCCGCGGCGGCCAAGCGATTGATCCCGGAGGTTGAATCAACGCCGATCGAGGCGCTGCCGGCCTTTTGTTACCGCCGCCTTGGCTCAACGCATGCCAGTCACCGCGGCGCCGTCGTTGCGACGGACAAGGCGGGGTTTATCAGCGGTCTCACCGCGCTCGCGCAAGGACGCATGGCGCGTAACCTGATTCATGGCGTCGCCGACGCCGAGCGTCAACCGGTATTTGTGTTCCCCGGCCAGGGGCCTCTGTGGCCCGGCATGACAACGGAGCTACTGGCGGCCTACCCGGAATTTCGCCAACGGCTCAATCACTACGGCGAGATTCTGCAATCCTATCTCGATTGGAATCCGGCGGAGGCCATTGCCGCCGGTGAAGATTTTACCCGACTCGCTAAAATCCAACCCGTTCAATTCACCCTGGCCTCGGCGCTGGCCGATGCGTGGCGGTTTTTTGGCATCCGCGAAGCGGCGGTAGTGGGACATTCCGTCGGCGAGGCCGCGGCGGCCCACGCTTCCGGCTATCTGAGCACCGAGGACGCCGCCAGACTGACCACCCTGTGGGGCCAGGCGCTCACGCGTATCGAAGGGCAAGGCGGCATGGTATCGATTGCCGCGTCCGTCGAACGTATCGCCCCGCTGCTGGGCAAATGGGCCGGACGGCTGGATATCGCGGCGGTCAACAGCCCCAGAAGCGTGACCGTCAGCGGTGATAACGCAGCCCTTGAGGAACTGCTGGCGCAGTTGAAAACCGAGGGCCTTTGGGCATGGAAAGTGCCGGGAGGCGAAGTCGCGGGCCATTGCCATCAGGTGGATACGCTGCGGGAGATGGTGACAGAGCAGGCGCCGGACACGGCATCAACCTCACCCCGCGTCGCCCTCTACTCCTCCGTTACCGGCTCACGACTGGATAGCACGGATCTCAACGCCGAGTATTGGTTCCGCATTCTGCGTGAAACCGTCGTTTTTGAGAAAAGCCTGCGGGCGCTTATCCAAGACGGCTACAGACTCTTTATCGAAGTGAGCCCGCATCCCGTTCTGACCTCGGTCATCGACGAGCTTCTGCGCTCCGCCGGCGTAACCGGCGCGGCGGTCTCCACGCTTGATCGCAGAAAAGGCGACCAGGAAAGCTTCCTCTACGCCCTTACACATGCCTTCGTCAACGGCGCGCCGATTGACTGGAACGCGGTGTGCCAAACGTTTTTCCCGCAGATCGCCATCACCCCCAATCCTGCGGCGGAATCCCCCGCTGAAGCGGCGATTTCTCCCGCAGACGCGGGCGTCCACGAACAGGGCGACCCTTGCCCGACGGGGGCGTTCCTCGACCGCGCCGCGTTGGTTGACCGCCCGTTATCGGAGCAAAGAGAGAGGCTACTGGGCCTGGTCGCCGATAAGACCGAGGCGTTGCTGGGGCAAACCTTTGCCTCCGATACTCAGGCTTTCCGCGATATCGGCTTCACTTCCCTTACGGTGGTGGAACTGGCCAAGGAACTCTCGGCCGCGACCGGGCTGGATCTCCCATCAACCCTGGTCTATGACTATTCAACGCCGCGCGCGCTCAGCGAGCATCTGCGCCGCGCGCTCGGCCTGGCGTCTCCCGACGAGCAGGATGAACTCACCGACGCCGGCAGCCACACCGAGGAGCCTATTGCCATCATCGGCATCGGCTGCCGTTATCCCGGCGGGGTGACCAGCCCGGAATCACTGTGGCAACTGGTAGAGGAAGGCCGCGATGCCATCGGTGACTATCCCTCCGACCGCGGCTGGGACACGAGTAATCTGTATGACCCTGAACCCGGGAAGCTTGGCAAGATCTCCACGCGGACCAGCGGTTTTCTCTATGGCGCCACCGGCTTCGATGCCGGATTTTTCGGCATTTCGCCGCGTGAGGCCACAACGATGGAACCGCAGCAACGTCTATTGCTGGAGGTGGCATGGGAAGCCATCGAACGCGCCGGCATCGACCCGACAACCCTGCGCGGCACCAACACCGGCGTATTCGCCGGCGTGATGGGAACGGAGTACGGCCCACATCTACAGCAGGCTTCCGAAGAGGTCTCCGGCTATGGGTATATGGGAACCGCAACCTGTGTGGCGTCCGGCAGGTTAGCGTACTGTCTGGGGCTGGAAGGCCCGGCGATCACCATTGACACCGCCTGCTCATCCTCTCTGGTGGCGATCCACACCGCCAGCGAAGCGCTGCGTAGCAACGACTGTAAACTGGCGTTGGCGGCCGGAGTAACCGTGATGCCCACGCCGGGCGTGCTCATCGATTTTTCCCAGCAGCGGGTGCTGGCCCCCGACGGCCGATGCAAAGCCTTCTCGGCCTCGGCCGACGGCGTAGGGCTATCGGAGGGCATTGGCGTACTGCTGCTGGAGCGATTATCGCAGGCGCAAGCCAACGGACACCCTATTCTCGGCGTGATCCGCGGCAGCGCGGTCAATCAGGATGGCGCCTCCAACGGCCTGACCGCCCCCAGCGGGACAGCGCAGCAGCAGGTCATCCGCCGTGCGCTGGCCAACGCCGGTCTGACGCCTCAGGATATCGACGTCGTTGAGGCCCACGGCACCGGTACGCGTCTCGGCGATCCGATCGAAGCCAATGCGCTGCTGGCTACCTACGGTCAGCAACGTCCCGCGGAGCGCCCTTTGCTGTTGGGATCGATCAAATCCAATATCGGCCACACCCAGGCGGCGGCCGGGGTTGCCGGGGTAATCAAGATGGTCATGGCCTTTCGTCATGGTCTGATCCCCCGGACTCTGCACGTTACCGAGCCGTCAGGGGAGGTGGCATGGTCAACCGGCGCGGTTCGGTTGCTCACCGAGCAACAGCCGTGGCCTGAGGTGGACGGCCGCCCTCATCGCGCCGCGATCTCCTCGTTCGGCGTTTCCGGCACCAACGGTCATCTTATCGTGGAGCAGCCGCCGGCTACGCCGGCAAACGCGCGGGACGGCGCCGAGGGCGCGAGCGCACCGCCGGAAATGTTATGGCCGATTTCGGCGAAGACCGAGTCCGCGCTGCGCGCGCAGGCCGCCCGTCTGCGTGAGCATGTTATCAGCCGACCCGATATCAACCTCGTCGATATCGGTTACTCGCTGGGCGTTTCCCGCAGCGGCTTTCCCTGCCGCAGCGCCGTGTGGGGGCAGTCGCGCGATAGCCTTATCAAGGGCTTGCAAGCGCTGGCCGAAGGCCGGGATCACCCGGGCCTGACGAAGGGCGTTTTGTCGCCCAACGGAACAGGCAAGCTGGTCTTTGTCTTCCCGGGTCAGGGATCTCAGTGGCCGGAAATGGGGATGGCGCTTTACGACGTCTTCTCGGTCTACCGACGGGCCATCGAACAGGTTGACGAGGCGCTGCGCCCGTTCACCGGCTGGTCGCTGGTCGACGTATTACGCGGCAAATCCGGCGCCCCGTCGCTGGAACGGGTCGACGTCGTCCAACCCGCGTTGTTTGCGGTAATGATCTCCCTCGCCCGTTTATGGCAGTCCTTCGGCCTGTCGCCTAACGCGGTGGTCGGGCATTCCCAGGGCGAGATTGCCGCCGCCCATATCGCCGGCGCGCTCACCCTACAAGATGCGGTGAAAATTGTGGCTCTGCGATCCAAGTTAATGCTCACCATGTCGGGCAGCGGCACGATGGCGACGCTCGGTCTTTCCGCGGAACAGACGCAGGAACTCGTAGATCGGTGCGACGGCGACATCACGCTTGCCGTCTTCAACAGCCCTACCGCCACCGTAGTCTCCGGCGATACCGACGCCATCGCCAATCTGCTGCGGCGCTGCAAAAAAGAGGGCGTTCGGGCCAAGCGCATCGCCGTTGACGTGGCCGGCCACTCCCCTCGTCTCGACAACCTCCGTCCGGTTCTGCTGGAACTGTTCGCCGGGCTGCTCCCCAATCCGACGCGCGTGGCCTTTTACAGTACCGTGGACGGTTATCCGCACGACACCCCGCTCGACGGCGCGGCGCTGAATGCCGAGTACTGGTGCGACAATCTCTGCAACCCCGTCCGTTTTGTTGACAGCACCTTGTCTCTGACCAAGCCCGGCAATATGACCTTCCTGGAGTGCAGCCCGCACTCGGTGCTTATTCCGGCCATTGAGGAAACCACGGGCGACACGGCAACGGTCATCGGCACCATGAAACGCTCCAAACCCTCGATCGAATGCCTGACTGAAGCCATGGCGCGCCTCTATGTCAGCGGGCATGACATCAACTGGCGCGCGCTCCATCCCGCAGCCGACATCGTCGATGTCCCGACCTATCCGTTCGAACATCGTTACTATTGGCTTAACCTAGAGTCCTCAAGCGATGTCTCCACGGCGGGACAGCGTACGACGGAACATGCGCTGCTTAGCGCCGCGATCGACCTGCCTGATGATGAGGGACTGCTGTTAACCGGCCGCATCGGCCTGTCTACCCATCCCTGGCTTGCCGACCATGCGGCCGCGGGCGTGGTACTGGTTCCCGGCACCGCCTATCTCGATATGATCCGGCACGCGGCGCTGATGGTGGGAGAAGATCGCATCGCCGAGTTGATTCTCCAGGCGCCGATGGTGCTGTCTGAGCAGAGCGAGCTCGACCTGCAACTCAGAGTCGGTCCTCCCGATGAGGAAGGCCGGCGCCCCGTGACGCTCCATGCCCGCAAATCCGTCGATGACGGTTTCGAACCGCCGAGTTGGACGCTGCACGCGACGGCGTTGCTGACCCGCCCCGCCCCGGTATCCACGCCGGTATTCGCTCCCGAATCCTGGCCGCCCGCCGGCGCCGAGCCGGTGGATCTTGCCGTCCTGCGCCGGCGTCTGGCCGAGGCCGGATATGAGTACGGCCCTGCTTTCAACGGGTTGCAATCAGTCTGGAGCCAGGGCGACGATCTGTACGTAGAGGCTCACCTGCCCGATGAGTTGACCGCCACCGGACATACCCTGCATCCGGCGTTGCTGGATACGGTGCTGCACAGCATCGCGCTTCCCGATATCACCGGCGCAGAGGACGATGGCAATGACGGCCTGCGGCTACCCTTTACCTTCAACGGCATCACCGGCGGCGATGTTCCGGCCAGACGATTGCGCGCGCGGCTGCATCTCACCAACGCCGACAGCGTCAGCGTGATAGCCACGGATGAAACAGGCGCGCCAGTTCTGAGCATCGATACCCTCGACCTGCGTGAAACAAGCCGCGATCGTCTGCGACAATTGCTGCGCGTTCAGCCCGATCACGATTTGCTGCGCACGACATGGAGCCCGTTGCCGTCCGCCGCGGCCGCTACCCGGGACGCGCCCCCGGTGGCTACCTGGGCGCTGCTCGACACCGATCCCCGGAGCACCTCGGTTCTCGACATGCTTCCCCGCTATACCGGGCTGTCCGATCTGGCCGCGGCGGCCTTGTCGGCAACGCCGCCGGAGATCATCATCTGGCCTTTGCCTACGCGGGCATCCGCGGATACCGGGGATGTGCCTGACGCCGTGCGGGCGATGAGCGAAAACGTCATGCACGTCCTGCAAGAGTGGCTTGATAATGAAAATCTGTCGCACACCATCCTGGTGGCGGTCACGCGCCGCGCCATGACCATCGGCTCCAATGAGAAGCCCCATCTGACGCACGGCCCGGCGTGGGGACTGCTGCACTCCGCGCAGAACGAACACCCGGGCAGGATCGTCCTGATCGACACCGACCATCCTCTCGATAACCTGGCGCCCGTCACCACTGCGCTGACGAGTGAACGTCCGCAGTTGGCCGTCAGGGATGGGCAACTGTACCTCCCCCACCTGACCAGAAGCAGCGCTGCCGAACGGCTCACGCCGCCATCCGATACGCCGTTCTGGCGTATGGACATCCCGAACGCGGGCAGAATCGACAACCTGATCCTCAAACCGGCTCCCGAAGCCGCCGCGCCTCTGGGCGCCGGCCAGATCCGCCTCAGCGTGCGCGCCGCTGGCGTCAACTTCTATGATGTGGTGTGCGCGCTGGGGCTTATTCCGCCGCAGCATGAATTCGGTACGGAAGCGGCGGGCGTGGTCGCCGAGGTCGGGCCAGGCGTGGAGCGGTTCGCCGTGGGCGACCGCGTGATGGTTATGACCGAAGGCGCTTTCGGCCCTGTGGTTATTGCCGATCAGCGCACAACGGTTCATATCCCGAGCGAGTGGTCGTTTTCCCAGGCCGCCGGCGTCCCGGTGTCCTTCCTTACCGCCTACTATGCGCTGGTGAATCTTGCCAATATCCAGCCCGGCGAAAAAGTATTGATACACGCGGCGGCCGGCGGCGTCGGCCAGTCGGCCATTCAGTTGGCGCGTTATTTGGGGGCGGAAATCTTCGCGACCGCCCACCCAGGCAAATGGCATATCCTGCGCAATCTTGGCATTCCCGACGATCACATCGCCAGTTCGCGCACCCTCGACTTCGCCGCTCATTTCCAGACGACAATGGGCGGCAACGGCATTGACGTAGTGCTCAACTCGCTGACGGAAGCCTTTATTGACGCATCAATGGATCTTATGGCCGCTGGCGGCCGTTTCGTCGAGATCGGCAAGACCGATGTGCGCGACGTTCAGCAAGTGGCCGCGACCCATCCCAATATTGTTTACCAATACCTCGACCGGCCCGACGGCGATCCTGACGCAACCGCGCAGATGCTGGCCAAGCTGCTCGACCTGATGCGCAGCGGCGCGCTGACGCCCTTGCCGGTTACGGCCTACGGTGTCCGCGACGCCATTCAGGCTTTCCGCCTTATGCAACAGGGGCGTCACAGCGGCAAGATCGTGCTGACTTTCCCTCAGCCCCTCGACCCCGACGGCACGGTGCTAATCACCGGCGGTACCGGGACGCTGGCAGGGCTGCTGGCTCATCATCTGGTGACCGCGCATCATGTACGCCGTCTGGTGCTGGCCAGCCGCAGCGGCGCATGGTCAGACAACGCCGCGCCGCTCAAGGCCGGGCTCGAAAGCCTGGGCGCCACGGTCGCCATCGTCGCCTGCGACGCCGCTGACCCACTGGCCTTGAAAGCCGTGTTTGACGCCATCCCGGCCGAGCACCCGTTGACGGGCGTATTCCATACCGCAGGCGTTCTGGCCGACGCCACCATCACCAGCCTGACCGCCGGGGACCTGAAGAAGGTGTTCGCGCCCAAAGTCGATGCGGCCTGGCATCTTCATCAGTTAACCCGACATCTGGATCTCGCGGCCTTCGTGTTGTACTCATCAAGTGCCGGGACCTTGGGCAGCCCCGGGCAGGGGAACTATGCGGCGGCCAACCTGTTCCTGGATAGTCTGGCGCAATACCGCCACCTTCAGGGCCTGCCCGCCACATCGCTCGCCTGGGGCTGGTGGCAGCCGGTCACCGGTCTGTCCGGCGCGTTGACCAACACCGACAACGCGCGTATCGCCCGAACCGGCTTTGCTCCCATTACCGCGGAACACGGCCATGCTCTGGTCGATGCGGCGCTGGATCTGCCTTATGCCGCGCTGGCCGCCGTGCCCCTCAACCAGCAGACGCTGCGCAAAAACAGTCAGTCGGGCACCCTGCATCCGCTGCTGGAGCGTCTGGCAGGCGTGACCGGATCTCGCCGGTCACGAGCCGGCGTCGACAAGGCCCCCGATCTGCGCAAAGCGCTCGCCGCGCTTGAGCCCGCCGCCCGCCTGAAGCATTTGCAGACGATTATCGCCCAGCATATTGCGGCGATCCTCAGCCTCGACGACGCGACGCAAATAGCTCCTGATGCATCGTTCAAGGAGAGTGGTCTTGACTCCCTGATGGCGCTGGAGCTGCGCAATCGGCTGACCGCAGCCAGCGGACTTCGGCTGCCGGCCACGCTCACCTACGACTTCCCGACCCCCGCCGCCCTCGCCGCTCACCTCGGCGAACAGCTGATTCCCGAGATCGACGAGGCCCCGGCGCCAGAAGACGAGGATTCGCGCATCCGTCGGGCCATCGAGTCCATTCCCCTCGCTCGCCTGCGCGAGCACGATCTGCTCAATACGCTGCTTCAACTTGCGGAGGGTAAGACACCCCCGGACAACCGCCTCGCGAACGACGGCGACGAAAACATCAGGACAGCGAGTATCGACGAACTGGTCGCCCTCGCGCTTTCCACCAAGGAGGAGAACTAATGACACGCAGAACAGGAAAAAGGCCCGATCGGGCCGCGGATAAACGACCCAACGAGGTGGCGTCCAATACGGAACTGCCGTCGCAGCCGGCCACAGGCAACGCCAATGAGCGTATCGCCGAAGCGCTTCGCAATAGTCTGCTGGTCAACGAGCAGTTGAAGCGGAGTAACCAGAAGTTGAACAACGCCGCTCACGAACCCATCGCCATCGTGGCGATGGGGTGCCGGCTGCCAGGCGGCGTCCAAACGCCTGAGCAGCTGTGGCAACTGGTGGCCAGCGGAACAGACGCGGTCGGTCCCCTCCCTGACAATCGCGGGTGGAACATTGAGCGTATGCTCGGCGACGATCCGGCGCTGCGTCAGGCGGCCAGCGCCTGGCAGGGCGGGTTTCTGGCGGATGCCGCCGGGTTCGACGCCGGCTTCTTTCGAATTTCCGATCGCGAGGCGCTGGCGATGGACCCGCAGCAGCGCCTTCTGCTGGAGACGGCATGGGAGGTGATCGAACGGGCCGGCATATTGCCGGCGGCACTGAAAAACAGCCAGACCGGCGTCTTTATCGGCTCCACCCGCGAAGCCTATACTCCCGATATCGAGCGGCCGGTGCCCAGCGTGAACGGATATCGTCTACAGGGCAGCCTGCCAAGCATCGCCTCCGGGAGAATTGCTTTCACGCTCGGTCTGAACGGGCCGGCCATCACCGTGGACACGGCGTGTTCCTCATCCCTGACCGCACTGCATCTCGCCATCGGGTCGCTGCGGACGGGCGAATGTTCGCTCGCCATCGCCGGTGGCGCCACGGTCATCGCCTCGCCGGAAGTGTTCGTGGAGTTCACCCGCCAGGGCGGGTTGGCCGCCGACGGACGCTGCAAAGCCTTCTCCGATAGCGCCGACGGCACCGGTTTTTCCGAGGGCGTCGGGCTGTTGCTGCTGGAGCGGCTGTCGGACGCGGTTCAGGCCGGTCACCCGGTTCTTGCCGTTATTCGGGGAAGCGCCCTCAACCAGGATGGAGCCAGCAACGGCCTGACCGCGCCGAACGGTCCCGCACAGGAACGGGTGATCCGTCAGGCATTGGCTGACGCTGGCCTGCAACCCTCCGATGTGGACGCGGTCGAGGCCCACGGTACCGGCACCACGCTGGGCGATCCTATCGAGGCAAACGCGCTGATCAACACCTACGGCCGGGAGCGTCCTGAGGAACACCCGCTATGGCTGGGATCGCTCAAGTCGAATATCGGTCACGTACAGCTGGCGGCGGGCGTAGCGGGCGTTATCAAAATGGTCATGGCGATCCGCCATGCTGAGTTGCCCAAAACGCTCTACGCCGACGTCCCCTCTTCCAAGGTCGAGTGGTCGCAGGCAAAAGCCGTCAGGCTCCTCACCGAACCACAACCCTGGCCGGACACCGGACGGCCACGACGCGCGGCGGTGTCTTCGTTTGGCTTCTCCGGCACCAACGCCCATCTTATCCTCGAACAAGCGCCGCCGACCGATGAGCGCGCCGCCGCCGAGGCCCCCTCGCCGACGTTGCCTGTTCCGGGGATAATACTGCCGCTTTCCGCCGCATCGCCCGGCGGGCTGCGCGCCCAGGCGGCGCAGCTATCCGCAATGATCGCAAACCTGCGGGAGGCAGACCTCGCCGCCATCGCTTACTCGCTGGCCACCACGCGCACGCATTTCGACTACCGGGCGGTTATCACCGCCGCAGACCGCGACGAACTGCTTGCCGCGCTGGACGCGCTGGCAAACGACCAGTTCGCTTCCGGCGTCATTCAGGGCGTCCGCGCCCGGTCGGGCAATACCGCGTTCGTGTTCTCCGGCCAGGGTTCCCAGTGGCCGACCATGGGCCGCGGCCTCTATGCGCAGTCCCCGGTGTTCGCCCAGGAGCTTGACAAGGTCTGCGCCCATCTTGATCCGCATTTGTCGCATCCGCTGAAGGCGATCATGTTCGCCGATCGGGGCTCCGCCGAGGCCGAACTGCTGGATCGTACAGATTTCACCCAGGCCGCGCTGTTCTCCTTTGAAGTCGCGTTGTATCGCGTCGTCGAGCATCTTGGTCCCGCTCCCGATTTTGTGGCCGGCCACTCCATCGGCGAAATAGCCGCCGCCCACGTAGCTGGCGTGCTTTCCCTGGCCGATGCGGCCAGATTTGTGGCCGTACGCGGCCGGCTGATGCAATCCATCACCGCCGCGGGGGCGATGTTCGCCATAGAAGCCGGCGAAGAAGAGATTCTGCCCTCGCTGTCCGGCTACGAAGACAAGGTTGCCGTGGCGGCGCTCAATTCCCCCGCCTCGACGGTGATTTCCGGCGACGAGGAGAGCGTCCGCCGTATTGCCGGACAATGGCAGGAGCGCGGGCAGCGCACTCACCGCCTGCGCGTCAGCCACGCTTTCCACTCGCCGCATATCGATACCATTGTTGACGAACTGCGGCGTACCGTGGCGAAACTTGACTTCCGCCCTCCCGCCATACCGATTATCTCGACCGTCACCGGCGTCCCGTTGACCACGGAGCAAGCCTGCTCGCCCGACTATTGGGCCGCTCAGGCACGCAGGACCGTGCGATTCGCCGACACCGCCAGATGGTTGCAGGAACACCATACCGCCACGGTCGTGGAGATCGGCCCCGACGCCGTACTGACCGCGCTGGGACGGGCCAATATCAACACCGCCCAGCAGCACGGTATAGCCGACATAATATGGATCCCGACGCTACGCAAGGATCGCGAGGAGTTACGCCCCCTTATCGCGGCACTGGCCGGTCTTCATGCCCAGGGACTGCCTCTCGACTGGAAGCAATTGCTTCCTCATACCCGCCGGGTAGCGCTGCCTACCTACCCCTTCCAGCAACGCAGCTACTGGGTCAAGGCGCCGCCGCTGGGGCCGACTTTCTCCGGCGGCGGGCTGACCTCGCTGACGCACGCTTTCCTTGAAGCCGGGATCGAAATGGCCGATCGGCAAGGCTGGATATTCACCGGTAGTCTATGTCCCAAGACGCAACCCTGGTTGTATGATCATATCGTCAACGGCACGGCGACGGCTCCCGGCGCCATGACCGCCGAGCTGATCCAACATGCCGGGACGCAGATCGGATATGGCCGCCTCGACTCGCTCATCATGCATAAAATCCTGCCTCTGCCGGACAATGCCGCCATCGATATCCAGTTGCGCATCGGCGCGCCTGAAACCAATGAACTGAGACCGGTGAACTTATACTTTCGACTACCGCAGGATCCGGACAATGACGCCGAGGACGAATCGTCCTGGCAATGCCACGCCACGGGCATGCTGGCGCCTGGCGATCGCGATATTCCCGAGTGGCCGGATCTGCACATGCAGGTCTGGCCGCCGACCGGCGCAGAGCCTATCGATCTTGATGCGTTCTACGAACGCCTTGACGCGCTCGGTCCCTCTTTTCGGCGAATCAAAGCGGCTTGGCAACGCGACAACGGCATCTACATCGAAGCGGATTTGTCGGCGGACGATCCTGATATCAGCAAAGGATTTGATATCCATCCCACATTATTGGATGCCGGTATGCAGTCCGCGTATATCGCTACGGCGCAGGATATTGAGGCCGAACAGCACGTCCAGATGATCTTCTCAATCAGCGGCCTGAGTCTCTATACCAAAGGCGTCACCAGGCTACGCGGCCATCTGATGACCTCGACCCCCGCTCATGCCGATGCCAGGCACAGCGAACATTCTCTGCGCTTGTTTGACGATACCGGCAGAGCTATAGCGGTCATTGACTCGGTGGTGCTGCGTTCAGTCGACCCACAGGAGCTCGGCCGCGCCCAAACGCGCAGCCAACGCCCCTACCGCCTGGATTGGCGCGAGTGCGATCTGACCGCTCCCCCCTCGCCGGGCAAGGTATGTTGGATCATTCCTCAAGACGCCCGCTTCCCGCTGCCGGTCGAGTTGCCGCCCGCAAGCGCGGACACTGGCGTCTTTAGCCGGATTGAGACCGCTCTCGATACGTTTGCAAGCGCGCCGGGCTATGAGGCGGCCGTTTTCGTATGCGCCGCCCCCACCGACGGTGAGCTGGAAAAGACAACCCACTGTTTCGTCTACTCCCTGCTTGATATCGTCCAGATGTGGTTGGCCGACGCCAGAACGGCTGACTGCCCGCTGGTGGTGGTGACCGAGCACGCGGTAGCCGCGGATGAAGCGGACGACGTTCCCAACCTTGCCCTGTCTCCCGTATGGGGGTTGCTGCGCACGGCTCAACATGAACATCCCGGGCGGTTTATCCTGATCGATATCGACGAAGACGCGGGCTCATGGCAGCAATTGCCCGCCGCCATCGCCATTGCCCTGGCCGGAGAGCCGCAGCTTGCGTTGCGTCGCGCTCAGAGGTTAGTTCCCCGACTGGCGAAAAGCGCGCCCGATCCGGCCTTTATGCCGCTGCCCAATGCTTCGTCATGGCGACTGACCGTTGGCGAAAAGGCCGGCGATGGCCTGGGCGATCCGGTCTTTACCGCCAATCCCGCGTCGGAGGCGCCGTTGTCGCAGGGACAGGTGCGCGTTGCCGTACGCGCCGCAGGCATCAACGACCGCCCCATCGCCTCTGACGACCAACCGCTTGCCGACGACCTGGCCGGCGTAGTGATTGAAACCGGCCCGGACGTGAGCGTACTACGGCGGGGAGACCGGGTTATGGGAATGGCGAAAGAAGGCGTCATCGGCTCGCTGGCGATTACCGACGAGCGATACCTGACGCGCATACCCGCGGATTGGACGTTCGCCCAGGCTGCGACCGTCCCCAGCGCCTTCCTTGCCGCCTGGCAAAGCCTGGTCGATGAGGCTGCTCTTCAGCCCGGCGACGCCGTGCTGGTCCATGCCGCCGAGAGCCGCATCGGCATGGCCGCCATCCTGATCGCCCAATGCCTCGGCGCGGAGGTATACGCCACCGCACACCCGGCGGCCTTCGCCCCCCTGCGGAAGCTTGGACTTGATGATTCGCACCTTGCTTCCTCGCAGGATCCCGGCTTCGGGCAGCGGTTCGCTGACGCCGCGCGCGGTCGCGGCATCGACGTCATCCTGCACAGTCTTGAGGATGAACTCACCGATGCCTCTCTTCGCCTGCTCGCCCCCGGCGGCCGCCTTATCGACAGCGGCAAGACCGAGCGCCGCGACCCGGATCGGATCGCCGGCGGTCTTGCCCAACTGGCGGAGCGGTTTGCCAACGGTTCCCTGCGCCCCTTGCCGCAGACATTCATGGATGTCCGTTACGCGTCTCGCGCGCTGCGGCTTATGCGCAACGCCGCGCATACCGGCGGGGTCGTCCTTACGATACCTCGCGCCCTTGACGCCAATGGCACCGTTCTCATCACCGGCGGTACGGGCACCCTCGGTACGATCGTCGCTCGTCATCTCGCCGCCGAGCATGGCATTCGCCATATCCTGCTTGCCAGTCGGCGCGGGCCCGATGCGCCGGGCGCCGCCGTTCTGCTGGCTGAACTGACCGAACTGGGCGCTCAAGCGACCATTGCCGCTTGTGATATCGCCGATCCTGACGCTCTGGCGGCGCTGCTGGACGCTATCCCGGCCGAACATCCCCTTATCGGCGTCATTCATACGGCCGGAACAGTGGATCCTGCGGAGATTCAGACGCTGACCCCCGTCAAACTCGACAGCGTCCTGCGGCCTAAGGTGGATGCCGCCTGGCATCTGCATCGTCTCACCCGCCATCTTGATCTCGCCGCATTCGTGCTCTACTCCTCGGCGGTGAGTATCCTCGCGCAGTCCGGGCAGAGCAATTACGCCGCCGCCAACGCCTTTCTTGACGCCCTCGCTTACCATCGCCGTCATCGCGGGTTACCGGCGAACGCGCTGGCCTGGGGAATGTGGCAGGCACGATCCGGAATGGGGGAACAGATCGGCGACGAGGCGATCCAACGGATCATCGCTTCCGGGCAGACGCCAATCCCCACACCGATAGGATTGACATACCTCGATGCGGCGCTCGGCATGGGGCCTGACGGCGATCACCCGTTGCTGATACCGGCGCGTTTGAACCTGAACGCACTGCGTTCGCCAACGCCAGCGCCGCTGTTATCGGAACTGATTACCCCATCGCCAGTACCTCAGAACAGTATTAACGTGGCGCAACGCTTAGCCGATATGCCGGATGCCGAACGCGACCCGTTCCTGCTCGATCTGGTCATCGAACATGCGGCCGCCGTCCTGAACCACCCCAATAGGAAAGCCATCAGAGTCGATTCAGAGTTTCGCGCTCTGGGCTTCGACTCATTGACTTCCGTGGAAATTAGCAACCGGCTTGCCGCCGTCACCGGGCTGCGCCTGTCGGCTACGGCGGTCTTCGACTACTTAACGCCCGCCGCGCTGACGAAACACCTAAGCGACCTGTTGAGCAACGTCAGCCAGTCCGCCGATACGTCTGTCGCGACAGCGAACCAGCGCAACGAGCGGGCAGGCAACCTCGATACATTATTGCGTCGGTCCATTATGCAAGGTCAGATCAGCGCAGGCCTCGGCGTATTGGTTGCCGCCGCGCGTCTGCGTCCCAGCTTCGCTACCCCCGAGTATTCCAGTCACATTCCCGAGGCGGCCTGGCTGCGCCGTGAAGGACAACTGCCGCTTCTGATCTGTCTGGATTCGTTCATCCCCGCGGCGGCGAATCTTACCTATCAGCGGCTGAGCATCGCGCTGAAAGGGAGGTTCAACGTGGCGGCCGTACCGCTACCCGGCTACCGTGACAGCGCTGCGCTTCCCGCCACCGCCGATGCGGCGGCCGAAACGCTGGCCTCTGCCGTCGAGAACTGCGCCAAAGGGCGGCCCTTCACGCTTGTCGGCTTCTCCACCGGGGGGCTTGTCTCCCACGCCGCCGCCCGCAGCCTGGAGGCGCGCGGTATTCATCCCGACGCGGTGGTGTTGGTCGATAGTTTCCCCCCCAGCGCCATGACCGATGCGGCGTTATCCGACGTACTGCGCGATTGGGCCGAGTCCAAAGGCGAATTCTGGTCGGACGACGATGACGGACTCACCGCCATGGCCTGGTATCTCGACCTGTTTGGGCATCGGTGGACGCCGTCCCTGTTGGAGACGCCGCTGCTCCTGATCCAGGCTGCCGACCAGCCCCCCTCTGTTCCTACCGGCGACTGGGTCCGGGAATGGCAGGGACTGGTCAGGTGCGTTACCACGCCGGGTAAGCACTTCGATCTGTTGACGAAGTACTCGGTGCAGACGGCGCAAGCCCTTGCCGCGTTGCTCGATGAGCGAAGCACAACGGCCGCGGCGCGCGAAACGCCGCTCAGTGCCGATGACGTCCCTGAGCCCAACACGCTTGAACGCTAATGAAGAAGGCGTCTTACATGGAGAGATGCAATGCCTAAAGAGACTATTGCGCGAAATTTCAATGAATCGGCCCTGTTTAAAAGTTTAGGGTTCCACATGGTAGCCATAAATGAAAATTCCGTGGTGATGGAAATCAGCGATGACAACCCATGCCACCAGGGAGGGTTCGGGATATTAACCGATACAGGTATTAATGGTGCCGTTATTAGTGCGGCAATGGAATCGGCCATCGGCATATGCGGATATTATGCCTTTGGCTGCAAGCCCGCGGGCGTAATTGAGCTTTCGGTGAAAATACTTCGGGTAATACGCAAAAAACCCTGTCGGGTCGAAGCCTGCGTCGGCAAGAAGAATAGCGGTCTTGCCTTCATCTCCGCCACGCTTTACAGCTCTCGCGGCGGGGTTTGCGCGCAAGCGACGGGGATCGTGGTAACCAGCGGAAAAAGGAATGAATGTGATGAAAACGGTAACAGCAATGGAAAATGAAAGCATGGCGATGAACGTTGATATTCCGGAAACGATGAAAGCCTATATCATTCGACCTGAACGTTATGGCGATCCTATTAACGCGATTAAAGGTGAAATGGTTAAAGTACCCGCATTATCACCGAAGCAGGTTCTTATTCATGTGATGGCCGCCGGGCTTAATTACAATAATGTATGGGCGGCGTTAGGAAAGCCCGTCGATGTCATTTCCGCCCGCAAAAAGAAATACCCGGACGCCGAATCTTTTCATATTGGCGGTTCTGAAGCGTCCGGTATCGTTTGCGCCGTTGGCAGCGAAGTGAGCAACGTGAAACCGGGGGACGCGGTCGTTGTATCCTGCTCCGTGTACGACGCCACGTCCATCGAGTCCCGCCTGTCGCCTGACCCGATGTTTACACGTACTCAGGAGATTTATGGCTATGAGCGAAATTATGGTTCTTTTGCGGAATACACGCGCGTGGAAGATTACCAGTGTTTTCCCAAACCTGCGTTCCTCTCCTGGGAAGAAAGCGCCACGCTGATGCTTAATGGCCCCACGGCATATAAGCAGCTCACCCATTGGGTGCCTAACCATGTAAAACCCGGCGACGCCGTGCTCATCTGGGGGGCGGCGGGCGGACTCGGGTCGTTATCGGTTCAGATTGTCAAGGCGCTGGGAGGACTGCCTGTCGCCGTTGTCTCCAGCGATGAAAAAGGCAAATACGTGCGCGATCTTGGCGCGGTGGGTTATCTTGTCAGGAAAAAATATCATCATCTCGGCAGACTTCCCGATCTCACTTCGGAGGCGTATTCCTCCTGGTCCAGAGCATTTGCAAATTTCAGACGCGACTTTTTTAAGGCTTTGGGGAAAAAAGAGCTACCCAAACTGGTCATTGAACACTCAGGCCAGGACACATTCCCCACGTCATTGCAAATCTGCGATCGCTCTGGAATGGTCGTCACCGTCGGCGGAACATCCGGCTATAACTGTGATTTTGATGTGCGACATCTTTGGATGCTTCAGAAACGAATCCAGGGCTCTCACTATGCCAATATCCGGGAATGCAGAGAATTTTTACACCTGGTTAATCAGAAAAAGATTGTTCCGACGATGAACCGGCTCTTTGAGTTTGCAGAGATACCTTATGCCCATCAGGAGCTAATGACCGGAAAAATACATGGGAACGCCGCGATACTGGTGAATGCCCCGTCCCGGGGGCTAGGAGTCATGACTGAACAGACAGGACGTGTTCACGAAAAGAAACCACAAACAGCAACCATCTGAAAATATCCAAGCGTCAAATTAAGGAAAGAGGCATCATCAAACGGATAATGATCCTTATATATCCACCATTTGACTCGCCCGTAACTATCTGATTTATCATCTGAAAAGTGATATTCAAGATAAAAAAAGGCAAATAGATATGTGATTTTCGGCTGGAGATTAAACAGGCCGCGCCCTAAAGCACAGGATGCGGCCTCTGGCTGTTTATCACCTCGCTTAATAATATCCAAGCAATTTCCACCAGGCCAGGCCGACGGCGAAAATCAGGATAACGTTGACGGTGACCACGACGAAATTGATCTTGTAGAAACGCGCGCGTT
Organism: Brenneria corticis; assembly: GCF_003115855.1. Taxonomy (GTDB): domain Bacteria; phylum Pseudomonadota; class Gammaproteobacteria; order Enterobacterales; family Enterobacteriaceae; genus Brenneria; species Brenneria corticis. The sequence goes on along the minus strand of NZ_KZ819082.1, from coordinate 51,273 downwards.
CAAAATAGCCCTGGGCGAAATAGATCGGTCCCGGACCGCCGCCGTATTCGGTGGTGCTCCACATCAGGTTACTGAAAATGCCAAAGCAGATGGCGACCATCATTGGGGGAGCGCCGGCGGCGATTGCGGTGGCGGCGAAGGGAACATACAGCGCCGCGACGTGTCCCGAGGCGGTGGCGAAGAGGTAGTGAACATAAATATACAGCACGCCGAGCAGGACAAATGTCTGCATGGCGCCGAAGCCCTGCACCGAATTGCCGAGTATCACCGCCATCCATTTAATAAAGCCCAGGTCGGATAACCCGCCGGCGAGGCTGATGATCACGCTAAACCAGATAACGGTATCCCAGGCGGCGTGATCCTTCAGCAGATCCTTCCAGTCAACGGCGCGCACGGCGAACAGATAGGCAGCCAGCCCGAGCCCGACCGAGGTGGCGGATAAACCGGTAATCAGACTGGTTCCCCATCCGGCAAGGGCGAGAATAAAGCCAAGCGTCACTTTTTTCTCCACCGCGGTCATGGGGCCCAATTCCTGTAGAGAACGACGCCCCATTTCTTTGGCTTCGGGAGTGCGTTTTAGCTGCGGATTCAGCATCTTGTATACCAGCAGCGGCATCAGACAAAAACAGACCAATGCCGGGACCACCGCGGCGATAAACCATCCGCCCCAGGTAATATCCACCCCCAGCGAATTTTTCGCCAGGCTGCTGACCAGCGGGTTGGCCGCCATACCGGTCAGGAAGATGGCGCCGGTGATCGGCGTAAACTGAAAGCAGACCATGGTGAGAAAATCACCGATCCTTTTCCCGCTTTCGCCGGGCGCCGATCCTAAAACGCCGTTGATCGAACGGGCGATGGGGAAGATGATCCCGCCGGAACGCGCGGTGACCGAAGGCATCGCCGGGGCCATAATCAAATCGGAAACGCCCAGTGAATAGGCGATGCCCAGACTACTGCCGCCGAACAACGAGAGCATTTTATAGGCGATGCGCTTTCCCAGACCGGAAGTCACAAACCCCAGGGAAAGAATATAGGCGCAGAATATCAACCATACGGTTCCGCTGGAAAAACCGGATAACGCTTTGGCTTCGGTTAATGTTTTGGTGAAAATGGTCACGCAGAGCGCAATTAACATCACCGCGCCGGAGGGCAATGGCTGCGTCAGAATTGCCGCGATAGTCGCGGCAAAAATGGCGAACATATGCCATGCCTGGGGCGTCAGACCTGTTGGTATTGGGGAAAACCAGATAATTAACCCGATGGCAATGGGAATAACCGCCGCGGTTATCTTTTTCCCCCTGGATGATTCAGATGACATTATCGTCTCCTCAATCGCTAGATAGCTTGATTACCGGGGGTTAATTCCGACCGGCCGAACTTTTCAATACCTGGTCGACCATGGCGGGGGCCATGCCAAGGTAATTGGCCGGATTGGTCAGTTGTTCAATTAACGCCGGATCAAGGCGGCTGGAGACGCTGGGCATGGCGTTGAGGACATCGGCAAGCCGTCCGCCCTGCTCATTTACGATGCGGCAGGCGTCGTAGACGATATCGTGCGCGTCCTGACGGCCGATATGCGGCGCCAGCCCCATCATCACCGCTTCGGCGACGATCAGCCCCTTGGTCATATCAAGATTTCTGGCCATGGCTTTTTCATCGACAATCAGGCCGCTTAACATAAATTTGGCCTGATTCAGCGCGCCGGCGGTCAGTACGAAACTTTCGGGAATGGCGATCCACTCCGCGTGCCAGGGTCCGGTTGCGCGCTCTAAATCCTGCACCATGGCGTCCAGCATTAATCCCGCCTGTTGACGCACGCCTTTGGCGCAGGCCAGCATTAATTCGCTGGAGATAGGATTACGTTTTTGCGGCATGGTGCTGCTGGCGCCGCGGCCCTTGACGAAAGGTTCATACAGCTCGCCGAATTCGTTGGACGCCATCAGCATGACGTCATAAGCAATTTTGCCCAGTGAACCGGTAATGAGCGCCAACAGGTTTATCGCTTCCGCAAAACCGTCGCGAGCCACGTGCCAGGTTGAAACCGGAACGCCCAGGCCGAGCTCTTCCATCATGGCCTTTTGCACTTCCAGCCCCTTATCGCCCAGCGAAGCCAGCGTACCGGCGGCTCCGGCGAATTCGCCGACCAGAATTCGCGGACTGGCCTGCGCAAGGCGCTCCTCATGGCGGTCGAAAATATCGAGCCAGATAGCGGCCTTATAGCCAAAGGTAATGGGCAATGCCTGCTGCAGGTGGGTGCGGCCGGCCATCGGCGTGTCCCGGTAACGCTGCGCCAAATCAGCCAGCGCTTTACGCAGCGTTTTAATATCGGCCTTGATAAGCGCGAACGCGTCCCGAATTTGCAACACCACGGCGGTATCCATAATGTCCTGGGTGGTGGCCCCCCAGTGAACATACCCCCCCGACTCTCCGGCCTGTTTAGAGATTTGATGCACCAGAGGAAGAATCGGATAGCCGACGATTTCCGTTTCATGGCGTAATAGGTCAAAGTCCAGCGTGTCCGCATCGCATTTGGCGGCGATTTCCAGCGCCGCCGCTTTGGGAATAACGCCACAGCGCGCCTGGGCCTTGGCCAGCGCAATTTCCACTTCCACGTATTTGCGGATCAGTTCGTGGTCGTCAAAAACAGCGCGCATTTCCGGGGTGCCGAAAGCATCACGAAATAAAATGGAATCAAGTACATTGGAAGCCATAAAAGAATCCTTAATAAATGATAAGAGTGATAAAATGCGCTGGTCTTGGTCCAGAATACGGTGCATGGCCTGTTGAATGCCGTCTGGCGTGAAGACGCACGCAGCCTGATAGATGTACGGACACGCTCAAATGTCCGTACATTTAACCCGTTTATGAAAATAAATGTCCGGACATTTAAAGGGAAGTTTTTTTGGGCTTCTTTGTGATGCGGATCATTAACATTTATTGAAAGCCGTTACTTATGAAAGAATCGTTGTATAAGCGCATCGCGCGCGAACTGGTTCAAAACATAGCGTCCGAACATTTTCCCGCCGGCTCGCTGCTGCCTTCCGAACTGGAGCTGTGCGAACAGTATCAGGTAAGCCGCCATACGGTGCGCGAAGCACTGCGCGAGCTGACGGAACAGGGTTTGATTCTGCGACGCAAGGGGATCGGCACCATCGTTGCGGACAAGCCCGCGAACAAGGGGCTTAACCATCCGTTGGAATGCCTGGAGGATTTATTCTTTCTGGCGAAAAACAATCTGCGGGTGGTGAAAAAGATCGACGAAGTCGTCGCCGATTATGAGCTTTCGCGGATCATCGGCTGTAAACCGGGTTCGCGCTGGCTTCATATCGCCAGTATCCGTGAAGACAGTGAAAAGAAAGATGCGCCGATTTGCTGGACGGACAGCTATGCGAGCACCACCTACGCCAAAGTGCGCCGACTGGTGCGCAGCGATCCCTTTGCGTTAATCAGCGACTTAATTGAAAAACATTACGGCGTGCAAAGCGAGGAAGTCCGGCAGACCATCTCCGCGGTCACGGTTCCCGCCAAAATCGCCAAATCACTTGGCGTGGAGAGCGGTTCGCCCGCGTTGAAAATTGTGCGCCGCTATATCGATCGGCACGGCAACACCTTTGAAACGACGGTATCGATCCATCCGGCCGACAGATACACCTGCTCCATTGTGCTGAAGCGCCAGAGCAGCAGATAAACCGGATAATTACAATTTTCCCGCCAACATCAACGCGTTGTGAATTGTTTTAAACGATAAAAGCAATGTCTGCGCTGCATCACGCAACGGTAGCGCACCATAACCTTGATACCACCGGGCTATTTGCTCATTCTTGGCATCAATAAGAAGCGCGACGCCGCCAGCCTGAGCGGCGACAAGCATGCTGCGACGCCCTGCCGCGAGCAACAGTTGCCCGCCTAAACCTTTTCCCTGGACGGTACGGTCGACCGCCAGACGCCCCAGCCGGAATACAGGCACCTCGTGTCGAGCCAATCCCCGCGAGATAATGGCAGGCGTGCGCTCATAAGCGATGCAGGCTGGACTAAGCGTATAAAAGCCAAGGATCTTACTTCCGCCGCCTTCGATCGCCAGATAGGTTTTTGCTCCGCCATTTTCATGACTTTGCCTGGCGTGACGCTGTAAAAACGTATTCAACGCGCTGTCGCCACAATCGAAGGCTTTGCGGTCGTGATGTTTTTCTATCGCCTCTTCACGCCAGTCAGAGAGGGTCATTTTTTCTCCGGTAACGCAAAAGCCGCCGCTAATAGCTTTTCGTTCGGCGCAGGAGGTTCATCCAACAGCGCCAATACTCTCAGGCTGTCTCTTTCCGTCAGTGCAATACGCTCATTTTGCTCAATAACCGTGCGGGCCGCCGACATAACGTTTCTGATAACAAACTCGGTTAAATTGGTATGCTGTAATGCAGCCGCCCGCATCAGTAAGGTCTTGTCATCGGGCGCGATGCGTAAAGAGACTCTCTCATTTTCTACGGGTATCTGAGGCATAACCTTTACTCCAGCGTTTACATTAAGGATAGAGGTTAAATTGTACGTTTTTATCAAATAACAATCAATTTGTGCGCTTTTAATGCGTACAAGATAACTGAACGGATATTGGAAATAGGTTAAGCGCGCATCACCGCAAACACTCGGTTAAATAATCAATAAACGCAATAATTCTCGCCGGCACGTGTCGGCGCTGCTGGTAAACCGCGTGGATATCCGCCGCCGGAGTGGCGAAATCGGTCAACAGCGCCACCAGTTCGCCGCGCGCGAGATAATCTCTGACGTCCCAGAACGAGCGCAAAATAATGCCGTGCCCGTCAAGCGCGTAGCACATAATCACTTCGCCATCATTACTCGACAGGCTGCCGCAGACTTTATGGGTAAATTCCTTGCCGTCCTGGTAGAAACGCCATAATGAATAATCGCTTTCAAACTGCCGCAGCACAATACAGTTATGTTCGGACAGATCGGCCACCGTCTTCGGGGTGCCGGCGCGGGCAATATAGGCCGGCGACGCGCACAGCGCCCGGGGATTATCCAGCAACTTTCGCGCAATCAAACGCGAATCGGGCGGTTTCCCCACGCGGATATCGATATCGATTCCGGCGTCCAGCATGTTGACCGGCTGGCTGGAGAGCTGGAGCTGCACTTCAAGGCCGGGGTGCAGCCGTGAAAAAGAGGAAATCAGCGGCGCAATGTGTCGGCGGCCAAAACCAAAGGAGGCATTCACCGTCATCTTGCCGCATAGCGAACGCTGATTTCTGGCGACGGCGCTTTCCAGTTCGGTGATTTCTTTCAGTATCGGCGCCGCCCCTTCGGCATAAAGAATACCTTCCACCGTCAGGTCCAAACGCCGGGTGGTGCGTTGTATCAGCTGTACGCCAAGCCGCTTTTCCAACTGCGTCAGCCTTTTGCTGACCGCGGGCAGGGAAAGGCCAAGCTCGCGGGCCACCGCCGTCAGGCTGCCTAACGATGCAATACGGCTGAAAAAGAATAGATCGTTAACCGATGACATGGATTCTTCTCTTAAATTCAACAGTAACTTGCCATTTAGGCTAATTGTTCACCATTTACCAAAGAAATACACTCAATTAAACCCTCGAATAGCAACAAGGAACCTCTGATGGCGGTAAAACAGCACAGCATCGCCGTAATACCCGGTGATGGCATAGGTAAAGAAGTGATGCCCGAAGGCGTGCGCGTAATCCAGCGCGCGGCGGAAAAGTTCGGCGTCGACATACGCTGGGACTGGTTCGATTTCTCCAGCGCCGACTACTATCTCAAGCATGGGAAAATGCTGCCGGATGACTGGTTCTCCACCCTGAAAAATTATGACGCGATCTATTTCGGCGCGGTGGGCTGGCCTGAAATCGTGCCGGACCACGTTTCTTTATGGGGCTCGCTGCTGCAATTCCGCCGGGCGTTCGATCAGTACGTCAACCTGCGCCCCTGCCGGTTAATGCCCGGCGTCAAAGCGCCGCTTGCCGGCCGTAATCCAGGCGATATTGATTTCTACGTGGTGCGGGAAAACACCGAAGGCGAATATTCCAGCGTGGGCGGAACCATGTTTGCCGGCACCGATCGGGAAATCGTTATTCAGGAAACGGTGATGACGCGCGTGGGGGTCGATCGCATCCTCAAGTTTGCCTATGAACTGGCGATGAAGCGCCCGAAAAAACACCTGACTTCCGCCACGAAATCGAACGGTATCGCCATCACCATGCCATACTGGGATAGCCGGGTGGCGGAAATGGCGAAACAGTATCCGCAGATCAAGGTCGATAAATTCCATATCGATATTCTGACCGCCAATTTCGTCCTGCACCCGGACTGGTTTGACGTGGTGGTCGCCAGCAATTTATTCGGCGATATCCTGTCGGATCTGGGGCCGGCCTGTACCGGCACGATCGGCATCGCCCCTTCCGCCAACATCAACCCGGAGCGCCATTTCCCCAGCCTGTTCGAACCCGTTCATGGCTCCGCTCCGGATATCGCCGGCAAAGGTTTGGCCAACCCTATCGGCCAGATATGGTGCGGCGCGATGATGCTGGAGCATCTGGGCTATGCGCAGGCCGGCGCGGCGGTACTGCACGCCATTGAAAGCGTATTGTCCCAGGGCCCGCAGGCCGCGCCGCTTACCCGCGATCTCGGCGGCAGCGGCAATACGGAAACCTTGGGAAGAGCGATAGCGGACCGGCTGTAACGCCGCGCCATCCGATTGAAAGAGAGGTAGATTTCAATTGCGCCGCCGGTGTTAACGCAATATTGTCGGCAGGATAAAATAGTGATCTATATCTCATTTTTTAGCAAAGCCTGTTATAGCGCCGGGGTTCATAGACGGATTTTCTATAAAAACCGCAATCCGCTGGTGATGACTTTTTGAGAGCAGTAGGATCGATGCGGTTTTATCGTCAAACGAAGGAGGTTAGTGTGTACAAGGCGTATGACAGATATAGAAATCCGCTCGATCTCGGCTGCCGCGTGATGCAAAGCGATTCACGCCTGGTCGGCACCATTGCGGCCATTCATGCGGAAAATCTGAAACGTGAAGAAGTCCGGCGCGCCAAGTGCGTTGAACTAAAAGGCGTTAATGGGTACTTTGCCCCTCAGGAGCTAATGCGTCTCGGCCGTTCCTGATTTTCGGGATGGACGGTTTTATCACGCAAGGTTCTGATTATTCGGGCGTCGTTCCGTCGCCCGATATTGTGTTTCCCGCATAGGCATTCTTATTCCCACCCGCAAACGCCACGGCTCACGAACGCTCGAACCAATCGCTGTTCTGCTGGGCGATGGGCGTAATCGAGTAAATCAATTCCTGTAAGTGTTCACGAATCGCCCGCTCGGCCGCATCGGGATCTCGCGCCTTCAACCCATTGAAAATAATATAATGTTGCTGAATAAGGCTCTCCGGCGGGGAGACCTGGCTTAAACTGAGGAAGCGGACTCTGTCCATGGTCGCTTTAATCGACTCAATGGTTTCCCACGCCAGCGGGCATTTGGCAATCTGGGTCAAAAACTGATGAAAACTGTCGTCAAGGCTGAGAAACTCGCGCATCTGTTCATTCTGCGCGGCCAGTTCCTGGCGGCGCAGGTTATGTTCCAGCATCAATAATTGCTCGTCGGTGACCATTTCCGCCGCGCGGCGAACGATGGCGCACTCCAGCGCCTGACGAATAAAACGGGCGTCGGCCACCCGTTTTTCGGAAATTTTCATCACGAAGGTGCCGCGCTGCGGCAGTATCTGCACCAGTCCGGCCTCGGCCAGCTTGATAAACGCCTCTCTCACCGGCTGGCGAGACACCGCAAAACGCGTTGATATCTCTTTTTCGGACAGCAGCTTACCCGGCGGAATGGTGCATTCCACGATGTCTTTACGCAACACGCGGTAAATTTGCTGGTTTACTGGTTCATTGTTGTTGATCTGAAAAGGAGTGTCCATACATCCGCTTTTTTACTCAGAATAGTTATTGATTATGATACATGCATACTTGAGGCCGCATCTATCATCTTTTCCCTATTGAATCTGGTGACGTTTGGCAATAGGGGCCATTAACGATACCGGGATGCGCCATACCGCCGCGACCGGCAAGTATGACGCATACGACGTTTCCCCATGCTTATGGCATTAGCAGATTAGGCAAAAACATCACCGTCTGCGGGAAAACAAACAGAATGGCGACAAAAATCAGGAACGCGATTAAATAGGGAACCGAGGCTCTCATAAAATGCAGCGTGTCGCATTTCAGAATACCGCAGACCGTATACATACAGATCCCGACCGGCGGCGTATTCGCCCCGAGCAATGTCAGGGTAATAAACATTATGCCGAAGTGAATCGGGTCATAACCAATCTCCGTTACAATAGGCAGCAGTATCGGCGTCAATAATAAGATCAGCGGGCTGGCATCCAGAACCATGCCGATGATCAATACCAGTGCAAAAATCAACAGCATGATCCCCACCGGGCTCTCGGTAAAATCTGTAATCAATTCGGTCATCGCCTGAGGCAATTGATCCAATACGCTGATATGTCCCAGAATAAAGGCGGCCATCACCAAAAGCATAACAATACCGAGATCGCTTATGGTTTCCGTCAGCGTATCGAGAATGCCCTGCCAGGTGAGTTCCTTATAGATCAGTCCGCCGACAATCAGCGCATAAAGCACGATGAAAGCGCCCGCTTCCGATGTGGTAAATAGCCCTAAGCGAATCACGACAATCAGAATAACCGGGAACATCAATGCCCAGAAACCACGGCGGAAACTTACCGCAACCTCTTTGAATGTCGGTTTTGATAACGTTTCCGGCTGGATCTTCATTCTGCGGGCCATGATGTAATTGGTGATCATCAGCGTAACCGTCAGCAGAAAACCGGGAATAATACCGGCCAGGAACAGTTTACCAATCGACACATTTCCGACAAAACCGAACAGTATCAGCAAAATACTGGGAGGCAAGGTTGCGGTTATCAATGACGCGAAAGCGATAACCACCGAGGTATAGGCTCGCGGATAACCCCGTTCAATCATGGAGAAACCCAGCATGCGCGACTGCATGGACGCATCAGCCACCGCCGAGCCCGCCACGCCCCCCATAAGCATGGCCAGTAATACGTTGATTTGCGCCAGCCCGCCGATCATCCACCCCGTTAATAAACGGGCAAAATCCAATAATCTTTCGGTGATGCCGGTACGCGTCAGTAAATTTCCGACAAGAATAAACAAGGGCACGGCAACCATCGGAAATGACTGGGTAGGCGCGGCGAATTTTTGAAAAGCGATTCCCAGAGGCAAAAAGTCGGATGTAAAAAAATAGGCCAGGCTTGAGATGGCGATAACGAATCCAATCGGCATGCCGATCAGCATAAACAGGACAAACAACAAGCCGGTTAACCACATCATGACAAGTTTCCTTCTACAGAAGAGGATCTGGCGGAATTTACTTTCTCAATCAGTTGTTCAATGCAGGTAACCATAATCAATAAACACCCGGTCGGGACCGCGGCGCTTAAAAAAACATGATTGATTTCCGAAACCGGCAATACGTGGGCGCGCGTATCCCAGGTAAAGAAATACCCGGCGTAGGTGCCAAAGCCAAGAAAGGAAATGATCAGAATCTTATTAAGGTAATCAAGCGCGTTTTGTATTTTTTCCGGCAGGCGTTTTGATAAAAAATCGATCCCCATATTGCGATGATTCGCCTGGGCATAATGAATAGAGAACATACTGATCCATGCAAATAATACCATCGCTATTTCAATAGACCAGATTAACGGGTAGCCCACACAACGTCCAATAGCCGCAACCAAAATAAGTATTACCATGGCGATAAACATGATTTTGGCAATAGCTATTTCTATTTGGATGATTTTTTTCATCTGCGATCTCTCAAACTGCGATCTCTCAAACAACGTCCCGCCGCCAAGACGGGACCGGAACAGCGCATGTGCATATGACATTATTCGGCGTTAAGCGCCTGTTGCAGACTTTCCCTGGCCTGTTGCAACCCAAGTTTACTGGATACGTTGGCGCAGGCTTTAACAAAAGGCTCCAGGTCGATGGCGGCAATCGTCGCTCCGCTTTTCGCCATTTTATCCAACACCGTATTGCTCTCCTCGATGATCTTCTGGGACGCATAGGCACCGGCATTATAGGATTCTTCGTGGAGTATCTGCTGAAACTCGGCGGGAAGCTGATCGAACCATTTACTGCCGACAACGATGGAGGTCATTAAATGGTAGTGGTTGGTCTTGGTGATATATTTAGCCACTTCATTGAGTTTGGAGCCATATAGCGCCGTTGGGTGAGCTTCCGCGGCATCGACAACGCCGGTCTGGATGGCGGAATAGACTTCTGACCAGGCCATCGGCGTCGGCGCTCCCCCCATGCAATTAATCATTTCAATAACAATAGGCGCGTCGGGCACCCTCACTCTGACGCCCCGCAGGTCCGCCGGCGTGGAGAAAGGCTTTTTGGTGATCATCATCCGGGAACCCTGATACCAGTTGAACGAGAGGCTTACCAGACCCGACTTGCTCTGCAAGCGAGATTCCCATTCCTTGAAAAGCGGCGTTGCCACAAGCTTTGAAGCCTCTTCATAGTTCGATAACAAGAAAGGAGCATTCAGTATCGCCAACTCGGGCACAAATTGCGCCAACCGGCCGCCGTCGGTCAACACGCCCACGTTGCTTCCAACCTGAGCCTGTTGAATCAATTCTCCGTCGGCACCCAACTGACCGCTGGGAAACAGCCTTACCCTCACCTGTTTATCGGTGCGTTTCTCAACGTTTTTCTTAAACTCCTTAAACCCGGCATAAATAGGGTCATCAGGAGCCAATGCGGTACTTAAATTAAATTCATACGTTTTGGCTGCCAGCGAGGAGAGGGTAAAGAGTGAAAGTAATGTTCCCAATACGATTGTTTTAAACATTCGCCCAGGGGACAAACGAATGATTTCATTTTTTACTCTTAATGTATTTTTTAACATATTGTCTATTCTCCAGAAGAAACGTAATAGATTTAAACTGACAACGTTGCTTCATCCCTGATTACCGCTCCCCGCCGGGTTATTAACTCAGCGTTTATTTATTTTCTGTAACACCAGAGCGACGGACTTTTTGGCGCCGTGGGTCCGCAATAGACGATAAGCCTCATCGACCTGTCGAACAAAAACGGGGTTGTCCGGCAAATCATTGCCGAATACGTCGCGCAGGCTTAATAACGCCCAGACTCTGCCCTGCCCGTCTTCACTCTGCGCCACCAGCTGCGCCAGTTTTTCCTGCAACGGATCGCTGACGTCGATGGGTTGTCCCCGGTCGTCCACGCCGCCGACGTAACGCATCCACCCCGCCACCCCTAACGCCAGCAGATCGAAAGGCTCGCCGGCGGCCAGATGGACGCGAATGGAATCCAGCATACGTTGCGGCAGCTTCAATGTTCCGTCCATGGCGATTTGCCAGGTGCGGTGTTTCAGCCCGGTATTGCGATAGCGCTCCAGCAAGGATTCGGCGTAGGCCGCCAGATCGACATTCTCGACGCGCAGCGTGGTGGCCTGCTCATCCAGCATAAGCCGGCGCGCCGCCCGGACATAGTCGCTATCCTGCATACACTCATCAATGTACTGATAGCCGGCCAGATAGCCGAGATAAGCCAGAAAGGAGTGGCTGCCGTTGAGCATGCGCAGCTTCATTTCTTCATAAGGCAGGACGTCCGTCACCAGTTCGGCGCCAACCTTCTCCCATGCGGGACGTCCGGCGACGAAATTATCTTCAATTACCCATTGTCTGAAAGGTTCGCAGGCGATCCCCACCGGATCCTGAATCCCGCCGATAACCTGCGCGATCTTCTCCAGCGTCTCCGGCGTAATGGCGGGAACAATCCGATCCACCATGGTGGAAGGAAAGCTGACATTGTCCGCTATCCACGTTGCCAAGGCGGCATCCTGCGCCTGCGCCAGTGCGAGAACCACATTGCGGGTGACGCTGCCGTTATTCGGCATATTGTCGCAGGACATCACCGCAAACGGCTTCAGGGATTTTTCCCGCCGTAGCCGCAGTGCTTCAACAATCGCGCCGGGCGCGGAGCGGGGTTGCCGCGGGTGAGCCAGATCGTGCTGAATAAGCGGGTGATTGGTATCAATGGATGCGGTTGACGGCAGGTAGCAATACCCTTTCTCCGTCACCGTCAGCGAGACAATGGCAATATCCGGCTGCGTCATCGCGGCCAGCACGCGGTCAATCCCGTCCGCTTCGCCATGAAGAGCCTGGCGCACCACCCCCACAATACGGCCATGCCAGTGACTGCCGCTCATTTCGCTCACCGAATAGAGTAAATCCTGTTGTCGCAGATCGGCGATTTGCCGCTCGCCGCCGATCAGGTTAACTTCGCAATACCCCCAGTCGCTGCCGTGCTCGGCGGCCAACTGGTCGGCGTAAACCGCCTGATGAGCCCGGTGAAAGGCGCCGAAACCCAGATGCACGATGCGGGTTTTCAGTAAATTGCGATCATATTCAGGGATAATCGTCCCCTGGGACAGCTGGTGAAGATTGCTTGGTGAAAGATTCATCGAAAGAGTCTCATTTAAAATTTTGCCGAATATTGCCCATCGTCATTTGCTTATCCATTCCGCCAGTTGCAGCACCTCCGCCCATACGCCATCGTCTACCGGGATCCCCCGTCGCAGATTCTCACGGCGGTTCTCAGCCGAGCGTTCTCCCGGATAATTCACCTCTGTTCGCCCCTCGACCGGCGCCGAGGTGTTGACATAATCCGCCACGCTATCCGCCATACGCTCGCTGAATTCGCGGCCGCCAAGCTGGGCCGGATCGAAAACGATAAAAATCTGGCTGGCGCCGGTACAGCTGCCTTTTTCGACCTTATCGATGGCGTTCGTCGGATTACCGGCGGAAAGCAGTGCCGCCATCGCATCCAGCAGCACCGCCAGACCGGATCCTTTCCAATATCCGGTGGGAAGAATGCGCATGGATTGTTCAATCGGACCGGGCTCATCCGTCAGATGGCCCGCATTGTCGTAACCGCCGGGGAAAGACAGACGTTCACCTTTCAGACGCGTTACCTGCAACTTGCCGTATGAGTATTGCGACATGGCCATATCCAGCACCAGCGGCCCTTTTTCGCGCGGCACCGCCATTACAAAGGGGTTATTGCCCAGCCGGGTATCTTTAGCACCCCATGCCGGCATACAGGATTCGGTATTGGTCCAGCAGATCGCCGCCAGCCCTTTTTCCGCGGTTTTCCATCCGTAGGTGCCGCCCCGCATCCAGTGCGTGGTATTACGCAGCGCGACGATGCCAACAGCGTTTTTACGCGCTATCTCGGCGGCTTTCTCCGCGGCAAACAGGGCGTTGGTTATGCCAATACCCTGATTACCGTCGTAAATTTCAATAACCCCCAATGATTTAACCCGCGTTGGCTCGGCATCGATATCCACCCAGCCTTTGCGAACATAATCAACAAACCGGGGCACGCGATTCAAACCGTGTGAATAGATGCCGTCACAGCTGGATTCAGTGTGGATCTGCGCGCAGATTTCCGCTTTCCGTTCACTTAATCCGGCATTAAGAAAGGCTTTTTTCACCGTCTCTTTCATGACATCAAAATTGACTCGTTGCATAGTCTTTATCTCATTCGATCTACAGGCTAATGGCGATATGTATGCCTGTTTCAATATGATGAAATTACAGATAACAATGTAATTCCCCAGCCACAGGCATCATCCAGGCCGATAAACTCGCTTCCCTTCTCCGGCTATTCTTTGCTGGCGTTACGCCGCGTCTTCCAACTCGTCCAAATCACGATCTTTTACTTCAGGCATGCAAATGGCCGAGAACAACCCTATCAGCGAATAGACGATGACCATCACCGCAATCGGCCACCATGAGCCGGTGATATTGCAGAAAATACCGGCCAGGACGGGACCGAATCCAACGGCGACCAAACCGCCGGTCTCTTTGGAAATAGCCATTTGAGTGAAACGATTACGCGCGCCGAAAATTTCCGCCATGGTGATATTTTCCAGCGCGAACAAGCCCAATACGGCGAAGTTATGAATAACGATAATGCAGGTAATAATGATATTAACGTCGGTATTTTTATCCACGATAATTGAGAGCATCGGATACGCCAACAAAATCGCCGAGATATTGAGAATAATATAAGGCGTACGACGCCCGATTTTATCGGAGAGCCAGCCCAGTAATGGTATGGTGATAAAGCCGATAATAGAGCTGATCATCAGTGCGTCGGTGGGAATATATTTATCGAATAGCAGCGTCTGTACCAAATATCCCGCCAGGAATGTCTGAATCAGCCCCGAATTGCCGGCTTGCCCGAACCGTAATCCGGTTGCCAGCCAGAAGGACTTGCTGTTAAACATCTCCAATAGGGATTTCTGTTCATTTTGCGCGCTAACAATATTTGACAATGAATGATCTTCGGCAGCCTCGTTATTCACTTTTTCAAACACCGGGCTCTCTTTCAGGTTCAACCGCAGCCAGATGGCAAACAGCATAACCACGACGCTGGCCAGGAAAGGAATACGCCAACCCCACGCCAATAATTCTTCTCTGTCGAGGGCAAAGAACATGACGGCCCATATCGCCGTCGCGCTGAGCGTCCCGCAGTTGGTGCCCATCGCCACCAGGGAGGAAATAATGCCGCGCTTACCCTTTGGCGCATATTCGGCCAGCATCGTCCCGGCGCCGGATATCTCCGCGCCCGCGCCCAACCCCTGAACGATACGCAATGTCACCAGCAGGATCGGCGCAAAAATACCGATCTGGGCGTAGGTGGGTAACACACCGATTAACGTCGTACAGATCCCCATCATGGTGATGGTAATAAACAGCACTTTCTTTCTGCCTACCGCATCCCCCATTCTGCCGAAGATAAAGGCGCCGACAATACGCGCCACATAGCCCGCGCCGTATGTTCCCATGGCCAGAATTAACGCCATGGCGGCCGACTGCTCTGGAAAAAATATTTCATGAAACACCAACGCGGCGCCTAACGAGTACAACTGAAAATCCATAAATTCCAAAGCAGTGCCCAACCATCCGGATACGGCCGCTTTTACCAGGTCGGTCGTACTCCGCACAGGCTTATTATTCTGCCCGGGATCTATTTGTTTGTCGTTCATCTTTATACTCTCTACGGTTTGTAGTTATGCGCATAGCACCGCCGCACAATAACGTTAAATTGTGCGACACCATGTCCAAGCCTTGGCAAATAAGGCTTAGGGCGATACAGAGGAAGATAATTATTAGAATAAAACTGCCGCTATTGTATGGTTCAGTCGTTATCCCCTTTTAAATAAATCATATTCTCAGCAGGCACAGATAGTTATTAACCCGATTACTGATTGAACTTCAGTAATACCTTGCAACAGCTTTTTTGATCCTTTTCGAATATATCAATCGCTGCCACCACCTGTTGATAATCAAATCGGTGGGTGATTAATTTTAACGGGTCGATCTTTTTCTTTTGCAGCCATTCAATAACCAGCGGAAATTTATTCGCATTAAGCCTTGAAGAGAAAATAGAAAGCTCTTTGCTGGTAATACCCTGTTGGGTTATCTGACAGGGGTCGCTGGAAAAGCCCATAATCGCGATGCGGGCGGCGGGTGAGGCTATGGCTATCGCCTCTGATAAAATTGACGGATGACAGGCCGCATCAATAATCAATGTGGGTTTGATATTCAGCTTGTCCAATTCATCTTTTAATGACAGTGAAGCGTTATTAATCACCTTATCCGCCCCGCAACGCTGCGCCATGGCCAAACGTTCGGGGATGCGATCGACGACGATAACCTCTTTTACCTGATAAACCCCTTTTAACACCTGAACGGAGGTCAGCCCCATCGGCCCGGCGCCGTAAATCAGGGCAATATCCCGTTGCGTTGGTTTAACCTGGGCGGCGACGTTGGCGGAAATGGTGAAAGGCTCCACCATGACCGCAAATTCATCCGCTATATCATCCGGAATAGGATACGCATTTTTAGCCGGCACCACGCTGTACTCGCTAAACCCGCCGTCGCGATGCACGCCCAGCACCACCAAAGACGTACAGACGTTTGGTTTGCCGACGGAACAGGGGTAACAGTGTCCGCAGCTGACCACGGGATCAACGGACACTCTTTCACCGATACGCGAGGCATCCACGCCCTCGCCGACGGCGTCAATGACGCCAAAAAACTCATGGCCGATCACCCGCGGGTATTTGGCGAAAGGATTGTGACCGCGATAAATATGGCTATCCGAACCGCAAATTCCGGCCAACGCCACCTTAACCCTGACATCGCCTTTGGCCGGTCGAGGCACGTCTCGTTCCTCGATCGCCAGCTCATTCGGCTGTTTTATCACCACGCTTTTCATAACAGGTTCCTTTACCAATTCCACAGTGTGCCGTCTTCCAGGCGCGCGACCGGCAGATAGGCGGGTTCATAGGGGTATTTGGCGGCCAGCTTTTCATCAAACTCGATGCCCAGTCCCGGTTTGTCGCCGGGGTGCATATACCCTTTGTCAAACACCCAGCTATGGGGGAACACTTCCAGCATCTGCTCGGAATAGCCCATATATTCCTGTACGCCGAAGTTGGGCACCCAGAGATCGAAATGCAGCGCCGCCGCCATGCAAATCGGCGATAGATCGGACGGGCCGTGCGAGCCGGTGCGCACCTGGTATAAAGAAGCAAAGTCGGCGATCCGCCGCATACCGGTAATGCCGCCCGTATGGGTAATGGTGGTGCGGATATAGTCGATTAGCTGCTCTTCGATCAGCTGCTTGCAGTCCCAAATGCTGTTAAAGACTTCCCCGACGGCAATCGGCGTAACCGTATGCTGACGAATCAGGCGGAAACACTCCTGGTTTTCCGCGGGGGTGGGATCTTCCATCCAGAACAGGCGGTAATCTTCGATGCTCTTGCCGAAGCGCGCGGCCTCTATCGGCGTCAGGCGATGATGCATGTCGTGCAGCAGATGTTCCGCGAAGCCAAATTTGTCACGCACCGCCGCAAACAGTTTCGGGGTGAAATCGAGATATTTTTCCGTCGACCACAGTTGCTCTTCCGGCCAGTTGCCCTTGGTCGCCGGCTCATAGGCCAGGCCTTTGCCTTTCGCCATCCCGTAGGTGGTTTCCATGCCGGGCACGCCGCACTGCACGCGAATCGCTTTAAATCCCATATCGCGGTGTTTGGCGTAATCATCCAGCACTTCATCGATGGTACGGCCGGTGGTATGGCAATAAACCATCACGCCGGTGCGCGATGCGCCGCCCAGCAGTTGATAAAGCGGCATATTGGCCGCTTTGCCTTTGATATCCCACAGCGCCATATCCACGGCTGAAATCGCCGACATGGTCACCGGACCGCGACGCCAATAGGCGCCTTTATAAAAATACTGCCAGATATCTTCAATCTGTTGCGCATCACGCCCAATCAATTGCGGGCAAATATGATCCTGTAGATAAGAAGCGACCGACAGTTCACGACCGTTGAGCGTCGCATCGCCGATACCGGTCACTCCGCTGTCCGTGGTAATTTTCAAGGTGACGAAGTTACGCCCCGGGCAAGTCACAAATACTTCTGCGCTGACAATTTTCACTTTACCTATCCTTCTCTACTGATGATCGCTAACGCCCTCTGCATCAACTACCATACAAGTATATAAAGGGAGATAAATTGAGTCACTTCACACTTATGTCATCGGGAGTATGAATGGCGGACGACGGCGGGCTAACGAAAACGGACGCGCAAAAACAGCGGTCATTACCCGCTTATTTACGGTAAAAGTGAGTTAACACATGAAGTTAATCGTTTGGCAATTTAAAGGAATCGTCGTGTTTTTCCAGAAAATCCACAAATAGACGCACCATCGGTATGTTGATGCTGCGTTTCAGGTAACTTACCGCAAAGGTTCTTTTCAGTTGCTCTTCCAGCGGAACGATGGCGATGTCATATCCCTCCAGGCTTTTGGCGACGGAAGAACAAAGGAATACCACGCCGGACTGGTTCATCACCAGATCCATAATGATGTCGATATTGCTGCACTCGCGAAAATAGCAGGGATTGATGCCCAATTTGGTAAACGTCTCGGAGACCATCGCATGCTCGCCGGTCCCTTTCTGCGGCACGATCAATTTATTATTCGCCAAGCGCGTCAGGTTTAACGTGGTGGATTCGGCTAACGGATGCGACGCGGCCATGACCACCACGATGTCATCCACCAGAAAAACCGAATGATTGAACAGCGGATCGTTCAGATACTCGTCAAAAGGGGTGGAGAAAGAAATATGAATTTCGGTATTGCGCACCTTTTCCAGTAAGTGGGTACTTACCCCATCAATAAACGAGATTTCTATATTGGGATAGTTTTTCTGAAACAGGCTAAAAACGTTGTAGTAGTCCAGGCGGTTGAAAATCGGAATGACGCCCACCAGCAGGGCGCCCTCGGAGCTTTCCTCATAGCTGCTGACAAACTGCTCCAGCTCATAATGCTCTTTAATCAACGGACGAATTTTTTTGGCGAAAAGCCGGCCGAACGGCGTAAGGGAAAACTGCCGGGTAGTGCGGTTTATCAGCTTTCTCTGGGTTTCAAGCTCTAATCTGGCTATCTCCTGAGAGAGAAATGCCTGCGATATATTCAGCGCTTTCGCCGCTTTGGTAAAACTCCCGACCCTG
Source organism: Brenneria corticis (assembly GCF_003115855.1). Taxonomy (GTDB): domain Bacteria; phylum Pseudomonadota; class Gammaproteobacteria; order Enterobacterales; family Enterobacteriaceae; genus Brenneria; species Brenneria corticis. Next base: position 32,586 of record NZ_KZ819082.1, on the reverse strand, counting down.
ATGAGTTCCTGATAATAGATAACTCTTTTTATACTAATCATGCGCTATGAATTATTTATAATATATTAAGATAACAATTATATGGATATGCGAAAAAACAAATGTGATGGAATGCACACTTACTTTCCTGCCCAACTGATTAAATTAGCAATATAAAATAAATTTTATATCAATTACATATCGTTGATAACCACTATCCGGCGATATTGTTTCGCTTTCCGCCGCGACCAACCACAGGATTAGACCAAATCATGATCCACCCGAACGCTAAAAAAATATTGCTGGCCGCACTGATGGTCGGCGTCTCCTGCTTGAGCAATACGGCGGCGGCTGCCTCCGCTACGCAAGAGCTGACCGTTAATCCCGCCGCCGTCCCGGCGGTAAAACTGATTTCCGATGTCGTGTTTTCCCAGGTTCCGAGCCGCGGCTTTCCCAACGTGGCGCTGAAAATGGATATCCTGCAGCCTGAGGCGAAAAAACCGCTGCCCGTGGTGTTGTATATTACCGGGGGCGGCTTTATTCATGCCAACAAAGACAACTACCTGCAACAGCGTCTCAAAATCGCCGAGGCCGGCTATGTGGTCGCCAGCATGGAATACCGCGTCGCCCCCGTGGTGCTTTTCCCCTCGCCGCTGGAAGATGTGAAATCCGCGATTCGCTATCTGCGCGCCAATACCGAGAAGTTCGGCATCGACGGCGGTCGCGTCGCCGTTTTCGGCTCTTCCGCCGGCGGCTATCTGGCGGCGTTCGCCGGTACGACGAACGGCGTCACGCAGTTTGATAAAGGCGAAAACCTCGATCAAAGCAGCCAGGTCCAGGCGGTGATCGATTTCTACGGCTTGTCCGATCTTACGTTGGTCGGCGAAGGGCTGGCGGACAGCATTGTCCAAAAGCACACCTCCGCCTCGGCGACCGAAGCCATGTGGGTTAACGGAACCGCCGTATTCGATGAGGGCGGCGCCATCACCAGCAATCCGGACAGGGCGGCGGCGGCCAATCCGATTAACTACATCAGTAGCGCCACGCCGCCGTTCCTGATTATGCACGGCGCGGATGATGTGATTGTTTCGCCACGGCAAACCGCGCGGCTACACCAGGCGCTGACCGAGGAAAACATCGCCTCCAGCTATTATATCGTCAAGGGAGCGGTACACGGCGGCCCGCATTGGCTTCAGCCGGATATCATGCAAATCACTATCCGTTTTCTCGATAAACATCTGAAACCCTGATGGCGAATTAACATCTTTGCAATATTTATTATCGACGTTGGCGCCGTAAAGGCGCTAACGCTTTTAACGGGATAAATAAATTTCGACCGCGGTCTCGATTTAGTGAAATAAACGCTTACCGGTCACAAATCAATTACCTTATTGTTGAACGCATTAACAAACACCAATACAAATACAAATCATTCGCTAAAAAGTGATTCATTATGTTGCAGATGATTCAGCCCCATCGAATTGAACCGTCGTGCGGCTTATCTAAATAACCGCTATTTATAATAGATTGAGATGAGTTTTATATAGATATACAAAGAAATAAATGTGACTAAGAGCACAACTATACCCTTGGCCCTATGGTCAAATAAAAACAATAAAAAGAATATGGATTACGGGTAAGTAAGTTATCGGAACCGGAATATTTTAAGTCAAAATTTACCTCTGATGCCAAATCGGTACCACTTTCCCCAATAGGTTTTTGTTGCATGGCGCAGGACTGTCTCGTTTACCGTCTGGATGACGCGAATCCGCCAAAAACCTACCACGACGATTTTTGATCGGTATCGCTTTCAGAATGGCTGCAGTTTCAATGTGAAGGTTATGTTATGGAAGAATTCTCTCGTCGTCGTTTTATCGCTTACATGGGAAGCGCTATTGTTGTAACCGGGAATTCCAGTCTGGCGCTGGCGCAGACCACGGATGAACCCGCGAAAACCGCCAAATCCACCGCCGTCAAATATGGTCTGCTGCACAATGAGCAACGCTGCATTGGCTGCAATGCCTGTATCGGCGCCTGTAAAACCACCAACAACGTGCCGGACGGCGTGACCCGGCTGGAAATACTTAAAACCGTCGATCTCCCGGCCGAGGGGAAGACACGGGCATTCAAGCAATATTTCCGCAAATCCTGTCAGCACTGCGAAAACCCGCCTTGCGTCTCCGTATGTCCGACCGGCGCTTCGTTTAAAGACGCGTTAACCGGCATCGTCGACGTCAATGATAAACGCTGTGTCGGTTGCCGCTACTGCATCGCCGCCTGTCCGTATCATGTGCGTTTCATTAATCCGGTCAGTAAAACGGCGGACAAATGCAACTTTTGCCGGGAAACCAACCTGGCCGCGGGGAAACAGCCCGCCTGCGTTGAAATCTGCCCGACCAAAGCCCTGGTGTTCGGCGATCTGAACGACCCCGAAAGCGATATTTCAAAAATGATCAAGAGCAACTCAACCTATCGGTCAAAAGTCTATCTTGGCACCGAACCACAACTTTATCGCGTACCGGGCAGACGGGGAGAAATAGACAATGCTTAACGCCTTCCATTTCGACACCCTGGTATGGGACTGGCCCATCGCCATTTATCTGTTGCTGGTGGGCATCTCAGCGGGAATGGTGTCGCTGTCGATATTGATTAAATACTATGTGCCCGCCGAATATAACGGCGGCAACAACATTATAAAATCCACCGCGATCGTCGCCCCGCTGGCCGTTATTATCGGTCTGCTGATTCTGATTTTTCACCTCACCCGTCCGCTGACGTTCTGGTACCTGATGGTTTTCTACAGCCCCACCTCCATCATGTCGCTCGGGGTGATGTTATTTCAGGTCTATTTCGTGGTCATCGCCCTGTGGATTATCAACCTCTACCGCGATCCTTTACTCCGCCTGATTGAAAGCAAAATCCGTCGCCCGGCGCTCACCGCGCTGGCGCAAAAGGTCACCGGCGCGATCGCCGGTAAAGCCGGGCTGATTGAAAAAACGCTGCTGGTGCTGGCCGTGCTGCTCGGCTGCTATACCGGTTTCCTGCTCTCCGCGCTGAAATCGTTCCCGCTGTTAAACAACCCGGTGTTACCGGTATTGTTCCTGGCGTCCGGCACCACCTCCGGCATTGCGGTGGCGATGCTGGCTAACGCCATCAGCCGTAGCGCCTCCGGCAATACCGCCACCATGCACTTTATTCATAAAATAGAGAATCCGGTTATCTACGCCGAAGTGTTTTTGCTGTTCGCCTTCTTTGTCGGCCTTATTCTGGGCGGCGGGCAAAAAACGGTGGCGGCGCATACCGCGCTCACCGGCTTCTGGGGCGGCGTGTTCTGGATCGGCATCATCGGGCTGGGGATTGCCGTTCCGTTAATCGCCAGCTTTATGCGCAAAAACCGGGAACCAGGCAGAGGCAGTCTCGCGGCGATGGCGGCGTTAAGCCTGCTGGGCGTTTTCCTGTTGCGCATGTTCGTGCTCTATGCCGGACAAATGACGGTGGCCTAAGGCGATGAATACGTCATGGGTCTTATTCTGGATTGCATCCATCACTTTTTTTATGCAATCCCTGGATACCACCATGCTGTATATCGCCATTCCGGCCATCGCCGACTCCCTGCATCAACCGGTGCTGCGTATGGAAATGATCGTGATTTCCTACGTCATCACCGTGGTGGCTTTCACACCGGTCAATGGCTGGCTGTCTGAGCGTTTAGGCGAAAAGAAAACCTATCTGCTGGCTATCGGCATATTTATGCTGGGGTCGTTGTTGTGCGTAACGGCGAACTCCATTGTCAGCCTGAGCGTTTTTCGTTTTATTCAGGGGATCGGCGGCGCGCTGATGCTGCCTATTATCAGAACCGTGATATTAAGAACCACGCCGCAGGCCATGAAACTGATATTTCTTAACCGCATTACCCTGCTCGGTTTATTGGGCACCATGATTGGCCCGGTATTAGGCAGTTTTCTGGTTAATCTGTTTTCATGGCGGATTATTTTTATGGCCAATATTCCGTTATCTTTTATCTGTCTTTTTTTGGCGAAAAAACATATTCCCGACGAAGCGGTCAGCGTGGAGCGACAGGCCGATCCTTACGGGCTGGTATTGCTGGTATTAATGCTGTTTCTGGCCGCATTCACGCTTACTGCCATGCCTAAAAACATTATTCCCACGCCTGTCGCCATCCTGTTCTGTTTGTCCGCAACCGGTTTGGCGTTTCTTTATTTCAAACGGGATATCACCAAAAGAGAGACCCTGTTTCCCGCCGCGCTGTTTGAAATAAAAACCTTCTCCATCGGTATCTTCGGCGGAATATTAACCCGGGTGCTGCTGTCGTCCACGCCCGTGGTGCTCTCATTGATGTTGCAAACGACGCTGGACTGCAAACCGGTGGAAACCAGTATTATTCTGCTGCTGTTTTCCACCGGAGCCTTACTGTCAAAAGTGCTTTTCGAGCCGATAATCAAACAGATAGGTTACCGCCGACTGTTGATGACGACCACTGGATTTACCTCGTTGTTTATTCTTGCCATGAGTTTCGCCGTGCAGGAAAAGTCGATGATGCAGATCGGCATTATCGCCACCATCCTGGGTATATTAATATCGACGCTGCACTCCGCGGAAAATACCCTGGCATTCAGCAATCTGAGCAATTCCACCTATAATAGCGGCAATAATGTGCTGACCATAACGCAGCTGATCTCGGTAATGGTAAGTATGGCGCTCACCTTTCCGGCATTACGCTTTCTGTCCCAATTTGAGGTTATCTTTAATTTAAACAGCTTTAGCCTGCTGTTTTTATTACTCGGCATTGGATTACCCATTTGTTGCTTAATATTCAAGCATCTCAACGAAGATGACGGACATCACTTTATTCACGGGAGATAACAGAGAAAAAATTATTATTTTTTTTGCAGTAAATAACTAATGACTTTTATATAAAACCTAACCAAATGGAACCGTTGATATGAAAACATCACCAGGTGCGCTCTCTCTTTGCCTTTTTTTAACCATCGGCAGCGCCGTCGCACAAGATACAGGCAATTTTAAAGCCGGAACCTATTCCGCGGCAAAACCAGGGCTCGGCGGCGATGTCACCGTAACCATTGACGTTGACGATAAAGGGAAAATAACCAAATCCACCATTGACGCGCCGGATGAAACGCCGGAAGTCGGCGGCGAAGCGGCAAAAGAACTGGCCAAAGCGATGACGGAAAAACAGAGCATCGACGTTGACGGCGTATCCGGCGCCAGCATTACCAGCGGCGCAGTACTTGAAGCCGCGGAAGAGGCCTATTCACAAGCAAAAATCAGCAAATGACGGATCATTCCATTACCACGGAGTTTTAATGACTCTAAGGAAGACACCATGCAAAGATTCAGAAAAAATCTGCTCGCGGCCCTATGCATATCAGTAATGGGGCTGTCTGCCGCTCATGCGGAAAGCGCAAAACCGGCCATCCCCCAAAGCGCGGATGTGGTCATCATCGGCGCGGGGGCGGCGGGCACCGCGGCGACCATGGCCGCCGCGGAGAAAGGCGCCAAAATCGTCTTGCTGGAAAAACAGCCCATTGTCGGCGGCACCGGTAACTTCGCCGAAGGTATTTTCGCCGCCAATAGCGCCATGCAAAAACGTCAGGGCATTATCGTCACCCCGGATATGGCCTTCAAAACCATTATGGAGTACAGCCACTGGCTGGCGAATCCGTTTGTGGTGCGGGCGTTCGTCAATCGCTCGGCGGATACCATCGAGTGGGTAAAATCCAAAGGCATCAAGTTTGAATATATCGGCCCCGGCGGCCCTGGCGGCATGTTGACCTGGCACGTTATCGACGGCCCCGGCCACGGACGTCATTTAATCAAGACATTCCATGAGCAATTCAAAAATATGGATGTCACCACCCTGGTCAAGGTCGCGGGTAAGGATCTGATCGTTAAAGATGGCAAAGTGACTGGCGTAACCGCCGAAGACAGCGAAGGCCATCAGTTCCAGATCGAAACCAAAGCGGTGATCATCGCCACCGGCGGCTATGCCAACAACAAAGAGATGCTGCAAAAATACGCCGCCTTCCCGGACACCATCATGGTCGGGAACGTCGGTAAAGACGGCGACGGGATTAATATGGCCTGGAACGCCGGCGCCAAACCGGACGGCCTGGGCCTATTGCAGGCCTATCGCCCCGGCCTGCCCGACTACGCGCCAAACTCGCATCTGTTGGCCGCCGCCCGCCAGCCTTATCTGTGGGTCGACCAGCACGGACGTCGCTTCACCGACGAGTCCAACGTTATTATCTGGCCGCACTCCGGGAATGCGTTATCGAAGGCCGGCGGCATCATGTATTCCATTTTCGACGAACAATCCCGCAAGCATTACGTCGACGACGGCATTGATGTTCCCATTGGCGAATGGGTTATCGCCAATACCAAATTAACCAAGTTCGATAACGAGTTTAATAAAGAGATCCAGAAAAACCGCGGTTTTGTCTTCCAGTCGAAAACCATCGACGGGTTGGCGAAAGCCATGGGCGTGGATGCCGACGTATTGAAAGCGACCATCGAACAGAACAACGCGTTCGCCGCCCAGAAACGGGATGAAGTGTTTAACAAAAACATGGATTACCTGCGCCCGGTAAAAACCGGTCCGTTCTATGCGGTCAGAATGCAACCGGCCGCATTGGGCACGCTGGGCGGGGTTAAAATCGATGAAAAAATGCAGGCCATCGATAAAACCGGCGCAGCGATCCCCGGCTTATACGTCACGGGCAACGACGCCGCGGGCATGTACGGCGACACCTATGATTTGCTGCTGGGCGGCGGAACCTTCGGCTTTGCGCTGAATTCAGGCCGTATCGCGGCGGAAAATGCGCTCGACTATATCCACTTCAGCAAGAAGTAACCGGCGTTAAATCGCGGACCGGTATGGCGCTCCCCTGGTATGGGCGCGCCCTACCGGCTCCCCGGAGATTTGCCGCTACCCGGCTTTGCGAAACGTCAGGTTAAAACGGTACTCCCCCGGCAGGCCTGCCGGCACCGGCCCGCCTTTCAGCGGCGAAATGCCGTGATAACGCAGCCTCGATTCCCCGCCCCACACCACCACGTCGCCGTGCGTCAGCGGCAAACGCCGCACCCGTTCGCCGCGCTTCATGCCGCCAAACAGAAACACCGCGCTTAACCCCAGAGAGAAAGAGACGATGGGCTGCCGGTAGTCATGTTCGTCCTTATCCTGATGCAGCGATAAGCGGGCGCCCACGGCGTAGCGGTTGATCAGGCAGGCATCCGCCTCAAAATCGGCAAAACCGGCCTCGCGGGCGGCGTCTCTCGCCAGTTGCGCAAATATTCCCGGCATCCGCGGCCAGCGTCGCCCGCTAAGCGGATCGACGGCAGAGTAACGATACCCCGAGTCATCGGTTACCCAGCCAAGCGGCCCGCAGTTGGTCATGGCGACCGACATGGTATAGCCGCCCGGCGTCACCATATGGCGGAACGGCGCCCGCCCGGCAACCGCGTTGACCGCCGCCATCAGGTCCACGGCCTGCTGCTGAACAAATCCCCGCAGGATAACCGCGCCGGGCGCCAGCGATTCCGTCCAGCGTCTCGGTTCTTCCTGCTCAAATAAATCAAGATTCATGACGCGCCGGCTCCCCCGCGGCTTTTGCCAGGGCTTCTTTGCTCAACAGCGCGCTTTTGCGCGCCACGCCCCAGCGATAGCCCGACAACGAACCGTCGTGGCGCACCACCCGATGGCAGGGGATCGCCACCGCCAGCCGGTTCGCCGCACAGGCCCCCGCCACCGCCCGCACCGCGGCGGGAGAACCGATCCTGGCGGCGATATCGCTATAGCTGGCAGTTTCCCCGATCGGGATATCGCGCAGCGCCTGCCACACCCGCTGCTGGAAGGCCGTTCCCCGGATATCCAGCGGCAACGCCAGTCCGATTTCCGGCGCATCGACAAAGCCGACGACCTGCGCCACCCGCCGTTCAAACGCCGCATCCCCGCCCACCAGTTGCGCATTGGCGAACATCTCCTGCAACTCCTCGACCAGTTGCTGAGGATCTTCGCCTAACAGGATGGCGCAAATCCCCCGTTCGCTTTCCGCCACCAGAATATCTCCCAGCGAACAGGCGCCAACGGCAAAATAGATCGTCATGCCCCGTCCTTTATGTTGAAAGGTTTTCGGCGTCATGCCCAGTTGCGCATCGCTGGCGGCGTAGAAACGCCCGGCGGCGCTATAGCCGTTATCCAATATCACGGCGGTAACGGCGCCGTTTTTCGCCAACTGCTGGCGTACCTGCCGTTGACGGTGGGCGCCGGCATACTGCCTGGGCGTCACGCCGGTTATCGCCTTGAACAAACGATGAAAATGAAAGGTACTCAGCCCCACCGCCTGCGCCAACGCATGCAGCGTCGGAGGCTTCTCGGTTTGCTCGATCATCCGGCAGGCGCGGGTAATCTGTTCCGCCTGCTGCGCCTCCCGCGATAGTCTGCCCTGACGGCAACGTTTGCAGGGGCGGAATCCCGCCGCCTGCGCCTCGTCGGCGGAGGCGAAAAACAGCACATTTTCACGCTTCGGTCGGCGTGAGGCGCAGGACGGGGAGCAATACACGCCGGTGGTTTTCACCGCATAAATAAAGCCGCCGTCCGCCGCCTTATCGCGCGTGAGCACCGCCAGCCAGCGCGCATCGTCATCCTGATGAGGGTTATCGCCGGTTTTCATTTTTCACCTCCCGCGTAATATAGAGTAGCAAAACCTGATTACAGGCCGGCAACCACCATAAGATGAAAAAACATCGCCAACAGGCCCGAATCTTGCTTTTTAATTCCACCTCCCGCCCGATGCCGCATATAACATAGCCGATCGCCCTACAATCGCTTATGCTCGTTTTTCTGACGCTTAATTTTATCATCGGGCAGGTAAACACCTTTATGACATTTGAGCATGATCGTCAGGCCAGGGAACATCTCAGCGCGATTAATGACCGGTGGGCCGATCTGATAGCACAAATCGGCGACTGCCGTCATCAAACGTCGCCGCACCGGGAACCCTATGAGGCGTTGATTCGCGCCGTGGCCTACCAGCAGCTCACCGCCAGAGCCGGCGATGCGATGATAGCCAGACTGCTGCGACTGCACCAGGGCACGGAACACACCTTTCCCAGCGCGGCGCAAATAGCCGGCTATTCCAATGAAACGCTGAGACAGTGCGGCTTTTCCGCCCGGAAAGCCGAAACGCTGCGCGCCATTGCGCAGGGCGCGCTTAGCGGAACGGTGCCTACCCTGGAACAGGCGCTGACAATGGATGACGAAACCCTTATCGAACGGCTTTGCGCGCTAAAAGGCATCGGCCGCTGGACGGTAGAAATGTTTCTGATTTACTCCCTTGAACGCGCCGACGTTATGCCGCTGGACGATCTGGGGATTAAGCAAGGGCTGCGCTATGTTTACCGGCTGCGGGAAACGCCGACCCGGCGGGCGCTGCATGAGCTGAGCCATTGCTGTCGGCCCTTCCGTACCGTCGCCTCGTGGTATTTGTGGCGCGCGCCGTCACTGCCGGCGTATCAGGAAGTTAAAGCGACGTGGCGGCAGAAACGCTGACGCCGCGGCTTGCGGCCGTATATCCGCCGGCGCGCGGGCGTCAGCGCAGGCGAGAATGCGCCGACATGCGGCAGGCGTTCATCGCGCGGCGGCGAATAATGCGCCCGCGCAGGATATCGTAGCACCAGTTGTATGCCAGGGTATAAGGCAGAAAGAACAGGAAAAAACCGATCTCGACCGCCAGCGCCTGCCACAGCGTAATATTCAGCATCCACGCCGCCAGCGGCAGGCCGATAAAAATAAATCCGCCCTCAAATCCCAGCGCATGGGCCATGCGCAGCGGCAGACGCCGTTTAACCCGGCCGGCGGGCCAAAGCCCGTCAAATATCGCGTTATAAATCATGTTCCAGATCATCGCCACGCTGGATAACAACATCGCCAGCGCCCCGATATCAAATAGCGGCTTATTCAGCACCCAGGCCCCGACGGGGGCGCAAATCAGCAGGGCAATAATTTCAAATCCCAGCGCGTGAAAAATGCGTTCCCACAGCGTTTTCTTTTGCATAGCGCATTCACTTTTTATCATCTTCATTCCTAACGACCTCTCTTTGTCTTTATTCCTCTCTTTTGGCTGAATCCGGCCATTTTCATCGCATTAACTGATAGAATAAAATTAGAATCCATCGATAAAAGCGATAGAGCGAGATATGCGCTACTCCCCTGAATCCCTGCTGGCCTTTGTCGCCGCCGTCAATACCGGTTCATTTTCAGCGGCGGCGCGGCATCTGCATAAAAGCCAGTCCACCGTCAGTACCGCCATCGCCAATCTGGAAGCGGATTTGGGGCTGACGCTGTTCGACCGCGCCAAGCATCAACCCACCTTGACGCCGGCGGGCAAAAAAATACTGGCCTACGTGCAGGCAATCCTTGCCGCCAGCGATGCGCTGGATGAACTGGCGATCCGGCTGGCCGACAAGATTGAACCCCGGCTGACCTTTGTGCTGTCCGATACCTGGAAAACCATGCATTACGAACCGGTGCTGCAACGCTTCGCACGGCGCTTTCCCGATATTGAGTTTGAATGCCTGATCGCCGAAGATGACGATGTGATTGATTTGCTGCAATCCCAGCGCGCGCACGTCGGGCTGGTGCGGGCGCAACCCGCTTATCCGCCGGACATCGCGGTTTCCCGATCGCAGATAAAAACAGAAATGGCGGTATTCGTTGCGGCCGCCCACCCGCTGGCGGCGGAAAAAAACGTCACCCGCAGCCAGCTTGCCACCGCGCGCCAGCTTTATCTCAACACCTATAAACGCGGCGACAGGCTGCAGGCTGAAGGCGCCGTCTGGTCGGCGCCCTCCTATCTGATGCTGCTGGAGATGGCGGAGCAGGGTTTCGGCTGGAGCATCCTGCCGCGCTGGCTGGTTTCACAGTTCGGCCACCAGCTTTTAGTTGAGCTGCCCGTCGCCGGCTGGCCGCAGCAGATTGAGGTGGATATCGCCTGGTCTAAACCCCATCCGCCCGGCCCGGCGGGCTTATGGATGATTGATAACCTGCTCGCTCAGCAGGACACGGCCGCTATTTCACCGACAAACTCACGCCCGTAAACAATAAAGCGCAACGCTTCAATGGCGATTGCGCTGCGTTTCGCTTATATTATTTTGCGCTTAGGCAATAGATTTAAAAAATTAACCGCGCACATTAACGCCTTATTTTGCCCAAACCCCTTATTATTTTAATTAAGTAATTTAAATAAATTACTTAACGCATCTAATCCCGCTAATTAAAGCTATTTCATTACAATGATTTTACTTTTCCCATGAGGTTGTAAATAAAAAGTATTTTCCCAATTTTATTGCCAATTATGTGATGCAGCAAAGTGGTTCTACCCGGCGTAAAACCATACTATTATAGGGATTATTGCTTTTGCATTTGTGCCCGATGCGTATGCAGCCAGTCAAGCCTTATGCGAAGGTTATTAGAATCATGCAGGATATAAACCCACTAATAATGCAAACGCAAGTGAGAAAAAAATGTCGACTAAACCCTTTTATTACCAAGATCCTTTTCCACTAAGTAAGGATGGCACCGAATATCGCCTTCTTAGCAGCGACTTTGTTTCCGTTACGCAGTTTGAAGGCCAGGATATTCTGAAAATCGAACCGCAAGCGCTGACCCTTCTCGCCCAGCAAGCTTTTCATGACGCCTCCTTCTTTCTTCGTCCCTCTCATCAGCAGCAGGTCGCCAGCATTCTTCACGACCCGGAAGCCAGCGAGAACGACAAATACGTGGCGCTGCAATTTCTACGCAACTCTGAAATTGCCGCCAAGGGTATTCTGCCAACCTGTCAGGATACCGGCACCGCCATTATAGTCGGCAAGAAAGGCCAGCGGGTGTGGACCGGCGCCAATGACGCCGAAGCCTTGTCCCATGGCGTTTACAACACATTCACCGAAGATAACCTGCGCTACTCGCAGAATGCCGCGCTGGATATGTACAAAGAGGTCAATACCGGCACCAATCTGCCGGCGCAGATCGATCTCTACAGCACCGAGGGCGAAGAGTATAAATTCCTGTTCGTCAGCAAAGGCGGCGGTTCCGCCAACAAAACCTATCTGTATCAGGAAACCAAGGCGCTGCTGAACCCCGAGAAATTGAAATCCTTTTTGCTGGATAAAATGCGCTCGCTGGGTACGGCCGCCTGTCCGCCATACCATATCGCCTTTGTCGTCGGCGGCACCTCCGCCGAAACCACGCTGAAAACCGTCAAGCTGGCGTCGACCAAATATTATGATGAACTGCCCACCGAAGGTAATGAACACGGTCAGGCATTCCGCGATATCGCCCTCGAGCAGGAACTGCTGCAAGCCGCGCGCGATTTCGGCCTGGGCGCGCAGTTCGGCGGTAAATATTTCGCCCACGATGTGCGCGTTATCCGCCTGCCGCGTCACGGCGCGTCCTGCCCGGTCGGGATGGGCGTCTCCTGTTCGGCGGACCGCAATATCAAGGGGAAAATCAACCGCAAAGGGGTTTGGCTGGAGCAGCTTGAACACAATCCGGGTAAATATATCCCTGAAGAGCTGCGTCAGGCGGGTGAAGGCGATGCGGTGAAAATCGACCTTAACCGCCCGATGCCGGAAATTTTAAAAGAGCTGTCGCAATACCCGGTGTCCACCCGCCTTTCCCTGACCGGCACCATCATCGTCGGTCGCGACATTGCCCATGCCAAACTGAAAGAGCGTCTGGATAACGGCGAAGGCCTGCCGCAGTACGTTAAGGATCACCCAATCTACTACGCCGGTCCGGCGAAAACCCCCGTCGGTTACGCTTCCGGTTCATTAGGCCCGACAACGGCCGGACGCATGGACTCCTACGTGGATCTGCTGCAAGCCAACGGCGGCAGCATGATCATGCTGGCGAAAGGCAACCGCAGCCAGCAGGTGACCGATGCCTGCCACAAACACGGCGGTTTCTATCTCGGCAGTATCGGCGGCCCGGCGGCCATTCTGGCGCAGAACAGCATCAAGAGTCTGACCTGCGTGGAATACCCGGAACTGGGTATGGAAGCCATCTGGAAGATTGAAGTGGAAGACTTCCCGGCCTTTATTCTGGTTGATGATAAAGGCAACGATTTCTACCAGATAATCCAGTCTTCTCAATGCGCAAAATGTAGCTAACCGCCCATCGCGGTCACGGAATACCCCGGCAAACACGCCGGGGTATTTGTATCTTGATTCCTCCCAGGCAACCTGACTGGAAGCATCCCCGCGATTGCCGCAGCAAAAACGATCTCATATCTCGTTGACAACAAAAGATGCATTTGAAATACATTTTTCTGGCCAGCCTGTGCGCGGCTTTATAGAATACGGTAATAAACCTATCCACCGAGGTAACCATGCAAGATCTCATTTGTTATAAAAAAATGCCGCAATGGAACAGCCATACCCTGCCGGCGGCCTTCCAGGAAAAACACAACACCCAGGAAGGCACCTGGGCCAGGCTCGCCATCCTGCAGGGAGAGATGACCTTTGCGCTATTGCACGACAATGGCGAAACCAAAGAAACCTTTCATTTCTCGGCGCAAAACCCGCCGCCGCTGGTGGAACCGCAGGCATGGCACCGCATCGTTTCCTTTTCCGACGACCTGCAATGTCAGCTGAGTTTTTTCTGTAGCGCGGAAGATTTCTACCATAAAAAATACGCGCTCACCCGTACCCATTCCGAGGTCGTTCACGCCCTGCAGTTTATCAAGCCCTGCAAAACGCTGGATTTAGGCTGCGGCGGCGGACGTAACGCCCTGTATTTGAATCTGCGCGGCTTTGACGTCACCGCCTATGACAAAAACGAGCAAAGTATTTATTCGTTGAATGAGATCATCAAAAGCGAAGAGCTGAAGAATATTCAGACCGGTATCTACAATATCAACCTGGCGGCAATAGCAGAACGGTACGATTTTATTCTCTCCACCGTGGTGTTGATGTTTCTGGAGCGCGACCGTATTCCGCACATCATTCGCAATATGCAGGAGAGCACCGCGGACGGCGGATATAATCTGATTATTGCGGCCATGTCGACCGATGACTACCCTTGCCCGCTGCCGTTTTCTTTCACCTTTAAAGAAGGCGAACTGAAAAATTATTATGCGGACTGGGAGATTATCAAATATAACGAAGATATCGGCGAGTTGCACAAAACCGACGTGAACGGCAACAGAATAAAACTGCGTTTTGCCACGCTGCTGGCAAGAAAAGCATAGCGGCGCTATAAGGAACAAAGGGCCGATAATATCGGCCCCTGCGGTATGCCCGTCTAAAGATCAGCTTGCCTTGCGTTCCGCCGCCTGGCGATAGGCCACCAGATCCTCAATCGTCAGCACCGGCATATTATGTTTTTTGCCAAAGGCGATCACTTCCGGCGCGTGCGCCATGGAGCCGTCATCGTTGGTCAGTTCGCACAGTACGCCGGCGGGCTTCAGGCCGGCCAGCCTGGCCAAATCAACGGACGCCTCGGTATGTCCGCCGCGGGTTAATACGCCGCCCGGCTGGGCGCGCAGCGGGAAAACGTGCCCCGGATGATTCAAATCGCTCGGTTTGGCGTCATCCGCGATTGCCGTACGGATGGTGGTGAGGCGATCGGCGGCGGAAACCCCCGTGGTGACGCCGTTCGCCGCTTCGATGGTAATGGTGAACGCCGTCTGATAATGACTGGAGTTGTGCGTCACCATCATCGGCAATTCCAGCTGTTGACGACGCTCTTCCGTCAGGCACAGGCAAACAATGCCGCTACCGTGGCGGATGGTCAGCGCCATTTGTTCCACGGACATATTTTCCGCCGCAAAAATGATGTCGCCTTCGTTTTCACGATCTTCATCATCCAACACCAATACGCCACGTCCTTCACGCAGTGCGTCAAGTGCGCGTTCTACACGTTCAACCGGATTGCCAAATTCAGAAAGTAATGTCTGATTCATGGTAAAAAAACCTCAATGTTAATATGGGTTACCAGAATCAGGGCGAGCTTGAGGAGTAATCATTACCACTGCTTGCATGGCAATGACTAACAAAAATAACGCGAGCGGGCATCACACCCGACAGGTACCGTTACTCTCTCCCATCCGGACTCTAACCGTCGGCTCCGGGATTACACCGGATCTGCTGACCTCACGCGGGAAAACCAACCATTGCTGCTGGCAAACCAACCATGAGCGCTCGCGGGCTTCCAGCACGTATACGGAATATACGCCTGGTTTACCGCCGGTGGGGAATTACACCCCGCCCTGAGAATAAGCGGATTTACTATAACGCTAATAAAGTGACAGGGCAATTGATCGGCAACAGGAAATGTGACATCGCAGCGCTGAATAATTGCAATGTAAAGGCGGGTTTTGGTTTATCCCTTCCCCAACTCGCATTACACTTACTCCTATCTATAGCAGAATCAGGAAAGCGCCATGATTGACCCGAAAAAGATTGAGCAGATCGCCCGTCAGGTGCATGAGTCCATGCCGAAAGGTATCCGGGAATTGGGCGATGACGTAGAGAAGAAAATCCGTCAGGTATTGCAGGCGCAATTCAGCCGGCTTGATTTGGTAAATCGTGAAGAGTTCGACGTCCAGACCCAGGTGCTGCTGCGCACTCGTGAGAAAATCGCCCGGCTGGAGCAGCGTCTGACCGAGCTGGAAGCGCAATTTTCCACCGCGGAAAAACCCGCCGCCGCGCCAGACGACGAAAACGCATAAACCATCCGATAATCAACGCCTCTCGCCTTGGTGCGGAGGCGTTGCATCAATCAGCGATAAGTTTGGCTTGTCGCTGCGGCAGAAAAATCCACAGCAGCGCCAGCATGGTTAGCGCATACAGGGACTTCCAACCGATCATCAATAGCAGCGCGCAGCAAAGCAGGCTGCCAATCATCGCCATCACCCTGGCCCGCCCTTGCAGCAAACGCCACCCGGCCAGCATGCACAGCAGATAGATCAAAACAAAAATTCCGTTCGCATACACAATCAGCAGGTCCAGCGGCAACACCAGCCAGTAAATAAGCAGGCAACTGATTAAACAGCATATCACCACGGCCGACAGCGCATTGGCCGGCGCCCGCCCGACGGAGAGTTTCGCCAGCGAACTGCCCTTCGGCGCCTGCGACCATACCAGCCGGGCAAACCCCTGCGTATAGATATTCACGCCGGCAAAGCAGGCCAGATACCCGACAATGCAGGCGATCCACAGCGCGTGCTCGCCGAACAACCGCACCACAATCCGCGGTAATGAGGCCGTGGCCGCCCAGCCGTCGCCATAGACATGAAAGTGCAAAACGGCGACGGTGCATCCCCAGTAAACCGCCCCCGCCAGCAGCATGCCGATCAGCAATGCCCGGGGGAAATCGCGTTCAGGCACCCGGAACTCCGTCGCCAGATGGGCGAAGGCCTCCAGACCGACAAAACACCAGAACATCACCGCCAGCGCGCTAAAGGTATTGCTCCAGGAGAGGTCGCCGGCCGACGGCCAGGGGATATGGCCTGGCGTAATATCCCCCCGCCACCAGATGGCCGCCACCAGGCCGACCACCAGCATGGCGATGATAACCTGGATATTGGCGCTGGAACCCGCGCTACGCAGCCCGAGCAGCCAAATGCCCACCAGCGTCAGCAATTGCACCAGCAGCAACCCGGATGCGCTCCAGCCAAACGCCGCCTGCCAGAAACCGGCGGCGATCTGCAGCGCCGCGGGCAGCCCCAGCGGGATCACCGAAAGAAACAGCCAGCCGGAAACCCGAGCCAGACGAGGGCCAAAGGCCAGGTTGACGAAATGGGCGACGCCGCCGGCGTTGGGAAAACGTTGCCCCAGCGCCGCAAACCCCACGGCGATAGGGAACACAAAAAGCATTAACAGCGGCCAGGCCCATAAACTATCCTGCCGAGCGATCTGCGCCACCAGCGCCGGCACCGCAAAGACGCCGGTTCCCAGCAACGAAGTGGCAAGCAGGCCGATACCCTGTATCAGTCCCAGATCCTGTTTTAGTCCTTTCGCTTCACTCATCTTTCAACCTGCGGTGCATGAAAATCAATAAAAAAACCTCCATACGCGGAGGTTTTTATCACTATCAGCCAGTCGCGCCATCAGGTATTGGCTTTCAATACGTCCCGGATACGCGCTTTGTAAGATTCGACTTTCTGAGGCGTCATCATTCTGCGCTCATCGTCCAGAACCACGCCGCCGACGTCGTCGGCAATACGCTGCGCCGACTGTAGCATCAGCTTAAAATTCTGCCCGGCGTCGCCGTAAGAAGGCACCATCATAAACATGGAAACGCCGGGGGTGGAAAACTCGGACATTTCGTCCGGGTTAAATGAGCCGGGTTTCACCATATTGGCCAGGCTGAACAATACCGGCCCTGCTCCGGCCGGATTGACGTGACGGTGGAAAATATTCATCTCGCCGAACTGGAACCCTGACTGCAGAACGCTTTGCAGCAGCAGCTCGCCGCCGATAACCCCGCCCTGATGCGCGGCGACATGCAGAACCAAAACGGCCTCTTTCGGCTGTTCGCTTTGAACCGGCTCTGGCGAAAACGGCTGAGCGTGGTCGGCGGTTGATTCTGTTTCATGGGTCGTATCCGCGGGAGGGAAATCGTCGGAGAATGCGGAGGTTTCCCGCGGCGGCATATCCAGTTTCGGTTCAACAATCTTGGGACGATCGTCGCCGCGAGGCTGGGTGCGCGGGGAGTCAACCGGCGTGGCTTCGTCCAGCAGCGGATCGTAAGCGGAACCGGGCTGCACCGGCGTCTTGCCAAACGGCGATTTGGCTTCGGGGCGCGCCTCTTCCTTTTCATTGTAGCTACCGAGGGAAGGCTCATTCTGCGAACGCGAGCTTTTTACCCGAACTTCGCCGACGCCTTCGTCGAGATCGTCAAGCGGCGTTTCATCTCGCTCGTTTTTCAAACGTTTAACCGGGCGATCGCGAAAAAGGGACGAACGCTCTTTACGGCTAGTCCACAAGCCGTGCAGTAACAGCGCTATTATAGCGATCGCACCAACGACGATTAATATCAGACGCAAGTCCTGCATCATTGCTATCCCAATTGTTTCAATACATTGCCACCACGGCAACTACTTTATATCACTAACTCTATTTGCCTGCGTACACAAGTGCAAGTCTGCACGGTACATTATGACAAGAAAGATAGATACAACGCATTTTTTTGCTGTTTTTTCATCCAAATGCAGACTGGTCAGTCTAAAATCATCCCGATATGATGCAATCACGAATTAATGACTGAGAACATGACCCATGCTTCATTCCAGACCGGTAGCCAAACCACAGGGCGGCGTACACTATTTTCTCGCGGGATGGCGGCTGATTTCACTGCCGGGCATCCGGCGTTTTGTCATCCTGCCCTTGCTGGTGAATATTTTACTGATGGGAGGGGCTTTCTGGTGGCTCTTCACCCGCCTCGGCGATTGGATCCCGCAGCTTATGAACCACGTTCCGACGTGGCTGCAGTGGCTTAGCTACCTTCTCTGGCCGATCGCCGTGCTCTCCGTCGTGTTGGTTTTCGGCTATCTGTTCAGCACGATCACCAATTTTATCGCCGCCCCTTTTAACGGCCTGCTGGCGGAACAGCTGGAAGCGCGCCTGACCGGCCAGCCGCTGCCCGACGCCGGCATCCTGAGTATTGCCAAGGACGTTCCCCGCATCATGAAGCGCGAGGTGCAGAAACTGGCTTATTACCTGCCGCGCGCCCTGTTTCTGTTTTTGCTCTACTTTATACCGGGCGTCGGTCAAACCGTCGCGCCCGTGCTATGGTTTCTGTTCAGCGCCTGGATGCTGGCCATTCAGTACTGCGACTATCCTTTCGATAATCATAAGGTCGACTTTCCCGCCATGCGCCAGGCGTTGCGGCAGCATAAAGTCGCCAATATGCAGTTTGGCGCGCTGATAGGTCTGTTTACGCTGATTCCTTTCCTGAATCTGGTGATTATGCCGGTCGCGGTTTGCGGCGCCACCACGCTATGGGTTGATCGTTATCGCCATCTTTCCGCCACGCAGCGAAAACAGTTGTGAGATCTGACGCACATGAACCGATGCTTTCTATTGTAATGAAAAGATATTTCCTAAGAACATAACGATATAGCAATTCTTTACTTCACTGAAAAGTATGAACGGGTATTCTCTCTAATGTTCGCAAATGTTAGCAAAAATTTCATACAGTTATAAGGACAGGCTATGAGCAAGATCTACGAAGACAATTCTTTTACAATCGGCCATACGCCGTTGGTTCGTCTGAACCGTATCGGCAACGGACGCATTCTGGTCAAGGTTGAGTCGCGCAATCCCAGTTTTAGCGTTAAGTGCCGTATCGGTTCCAACCTGATTTGGGATGCGGAAAAACGCGGCGTGCTGAAAGAAGGCGTCGAACTGGTGGAGCCGACCAGCGGCAATACCGGCATCGCGTTAGCCTATGTGGCCGCCGCCCGCGGCTATAAGCTGACCCTGACCATGCCGGAAACCATGAGTATCGAACGTCGCAAGCTGCTGAAAGCGCTGGGCGCCAAACTGGTGCTGACCGAAGGCGCGAAAGGCATGAAGGGCGCTATCGCCAAAGCGGAAGAGATTGTCGCCAGCGATCCGCAGCGCTTTCTGCTGTTACAGCAGTTCAGTAACCCGGCCAACCCGGAAATTCACGAAAAAACCACCGGGCCGGAAATCTGGGAAGATACCGACGGCAAAGTCGACGTCTTTATTGCCGGCGTAGGTACCGGCGGTACGCTGACCGGCGTTAGCCGTTACATTAAAAACACCAAAGGCAAGGCTATCACCAGCGTGGCGGTAGAACCGTCTGATTCGCCGGTTATCAGCCAGGCGCTGGCGGGTGAAGAGATAAAACCAGGCCCACACAAGATTCAGGGGATCGGCGCCGGCTTTATCCCGGATAACCTCGATCTCAAGCTGGTCGATCGGGTAGAGAAAATCAGCAACGAAGACGCGATCAGCACCGCGCGCCGTTTAATGGAAGAGGAAGGCATTCTCGCCGGGATCTCTTCAGGCGCAGCAGTTGCCGCCGCGCTGAATCTGCTCAAAGAAAAAGAATTCGAGGATAAAACCATCGTTGTCGTCCTGCCATCTTCCGGTGAACGCTACCTGAGTACGGCGCTTTTTGCGGACCTGTTTACCGAGCAGGAACTGCAGCAGTAAATTCTTTTTCTCCGCACCACGGCAAGTAAATCAAATGTTAAAAAAAGCACCTGTTCAGGTGCTTTTTTCAGTGCTTTTTTGTGGCCTAGTTCAAATTTTACAGCATAGATGGATTGCTTTTCTGCGTCAGGTCCGGTATTTAACCGGACAATTATTTTGATGCGTGAAATTAATACCCGCCAAAAAACGTCGCTGAACGCTGAATCGATTTAACCGATGCCAAAATGGCTGTATCATCGTTTTGCTTGCTGAGTTCAAGCAATGATTTGAGAATCAGGCGATATTTGGTGGTATTTTATTCAGGAAATACTTTTCGCCGTTTCCTTGCCGCATCCCGGCCTGCCCCTGTAACATAATCAGGTGCTAACCACACAGGCTAAAGTTCAGTGGATACGCTAAGCTTTAGTTCCACAACATCAATTTAATCCATAAGTTGGGGAAAACAGAATGTTCCAGCAAGAAGTGACTATTACCGCACCGAATGGCCTGCACACTCGTCCTGCTGCTCAGTTTGTCAAGGAAGCCAAAGGTTTTGCTTCTGAAATCACCGTCACGTCCAACGGTAAAAGCGCCAGCGCCAAGAGCCTGTTCAAGCTGCAGACTCTCGGTTTGACTCAGGGCACCGTGGTTACTATCGCTGCAGAAGGTGAAGACGAACAAAAAGCCGTGGAACATCTGGTTAAACTGATGGCAGAGCTTGAATAACAGGCTGGCTTTTTTAGTGAACATCAGAATCGAGTAAGGTAGGGTTATGATTTCAGGCATATTAGTATCACCGGGTATCGCTTTTGGTAAGGCACTGTTACTGAAAGATGATGAAATAGTCATCAACCGGAAAAAAATCTCTGCGGATCAAGTAGAGCACGAAGTTGAACGTTTTCTGACTGGTCGGGCCAAGGCCGCAAAACAGCTGGAAGCCATCAAGAACAAAGCGGGTAAAACGCTGGGCGCAGAGAAAGAAGCCATCTTCGAAGGCCACATCATGTTGCTGGAAGATGAAGAGTTCGAGCAGGAAATCATAGCCCTGATTAAAGAAGAACACGCTTCCGCCGATGCCGCCGCATTTTCAGTGATTGAAAATCAGGCGAAGGCGTTGGAAGAGCTTGACGATGAATATCTGAAAGAACGCGCCGCGGACATGCGCGATATCGGCAAACGCCTGCTGAAAAACATTCTTGATATGAACATCGTCGATCTGGGCGATATCGAAGAAGAAGTCATTCTGGTCGCCACCGACCTGACCCCCTCGGAAACCGCGCAGCTCAATCTGGACAAGGTGCTGGGCTTTATTACCGATATCGGCGGCCGTACGTCCCATACCTCCATCATGGCCCGCTCGCTGGAATTACCGGCGATTGTCGGCACCACGGACGTCACCAAACAGGTTAAAAACGGCGATTATCTGATTCTGGATGCGGTGAATAACAAAATTTACCAAAACCCCTCCGCAGAAGTTATCGAAGAATTAAAAGCCGTTCAGCAGCAATACCTCTCTGAAAAGCACGAACTCGCCAAACTGAAGGATCTGCCCGCCATCACGCTGGACGGCCATCAGGTGGAAGTTTGCGCCAATATCGGAACCGTGCGCGATGTCGGCGGCGCCGAACGTAACGGCGCCGAAGGCGTTGGTCTGTACCGTACTGAATTCCTGTTTATGGATCGTGATTCCCTGCCGACCGAGGAAGAGCAGTTCCAGGCCTATAAAGCCGTTGCCGAAGCCGTTGGCGCTCAGGCGGTGATCGTCCGTACGATGGATATCGGCGGCGATAAAGACCTGCCTTATATGAATCTGCCAAAGGAAGAGAATCCTTTCCTGGGCTGGCGGGCGATCCGTATCTGTCTGGATCGCAAAGAGATCCTTCACGCCCAACTGCGCGCCATCCTGCGGGCTTCCAGTTTCGGTAAACTTCGCATCATGTTCCCCATGATCATCTCCGTCGAAGAAGTACGTGAACTGAAAGCGGAACTGGAGATACTGAAAGCGCAGCTGCGGGAAGAAGGCAAAGCCTTTGATGAGGCCATCGAAGTGGGCGTAATGGTTGAAACGCCGGCGGCGGCGGCCATTGCTCATCATCTGGCGAAAGAAGTTGACTTCTTTAGTATTGGGACAAATGACTTAACCCAGTATACTCTGGCAGTTGATCGCGGTAATGAGCTGATCTCTCATCTCTACAACCCGATGTCCCCAGCAGTATTGACCCTGATTAAACAGGTGATCGACGCATCCCATGCCGAAGGTAAATGGACGGGAATGTGCGGTGAGCTCGCTGGTGACGAACGTGCTACACTACTGTTATTGGGAATGGGTCTGGACGAATTCAGCATGAGTGCAATCTCTATCCCGAGCATCAAGAAAATTATCCGTAACGCCAATTACGGGGATGCGAAGGCGCTGGCGGAACAGGCGTTATCCCAACCGACAGCACAAGAGTTGAGTAACCTGGTGAGCCGATTCATTAAAGAAAAAACGCTCTGCTGATCCACATGCTGGCCCAATATTAATGCTTAGGAGAAGATCATGGGTTTGTTCGATAAATTGAAATCTCTGGTTTCTGATGACAAAAAAGACACCGGCAGCATCGAAATCATTGCCCCGTTGTCCGGCGAAATCGTCAATATTGAAGATGTGCCGGACGTCGTATTTGCTGAAAAAATCGTCGGCGACGGTATTGCCATTAAACCTACGGGCAACAAAATCGTCGCTCCGGTAGATGGCACCATTGGTAAAATCTTTGAAACCAACCATGCTTTTTCTATCGAATCCGATAGCGGTATCGAGTTATTCGTTCACTTTGGTATCGATACCGTCGAACTGAAAGGCGAAGGTTTCAAACGCATCGCCGAGGAAGGCCAGCGCGTTAAGAAAGGCGATCTGATTATCGAGTTCGATCTGCCTCTGCTGGAAGAGAAAGCCAAGTCCACGCTGACCCCTGTGGTTATCTCCAATATGGATGAAATCAAGGAATTGATTAAGCTGAGCGGCACCGTGGTTGTGGGTGAAACGCCGGTTATCCGTATTAAGAAATAAACCATATCGTCTTCGATGGTTTGAAAACGGCGCCTCACAAGGGCGCCGTTTTTTATGTTTATGGCGTCATTTCCAGCGCGGAATACGCAGACAGATAACCAGCCCGCCCTGCGCCCCGTTTTCCGCTTCAATATGCCCGCCGTGCGCCTGCACCACTCTACGGGCGATAGCCAACCCCAGCCCGTATCCTTTGCCGGAAAGCGGTGATTCAATGCGGATAAAGGGATCAAAAATGCTGGATAGCTTACTTTTCTCTACGCCGGGCCCCTGATCGGCCACGCGGATGATCCACTCATGCTCATCGCCGCTCAGTGAAACCCGAACCTGCTGCGCGCGTGAGGAAAAACGCAGCGCATTACGCACAATATTGTCGATCGCCCGGCGCATCAGTTCGGCATTGCCCTTCACGGTGTGATCGACGCCGTCATCCGCCTGCAGCAGGATTTCAACGCCGGGAACCTGCGCCTCATAGCGCGCATCGTTGACCACCGCCGTTACCAGCCCCAGCAAATCAAAATACTCTTCGTCGACGTCGGCGTTTTGGGTGCGCGACAATGCCAGCAGTTCGCCGATCATCTTGTCCATACGGGCCGCCTCGCGCTCTATGCGCAACAGCGAGCTTTCCGTATTGCCGGCGTTCTGGCGCGCCAACCCGATAGCCAGCTGCAGGCGGGCCAGAGGAGAACGCAATTCGTGGGAAACATCGTGCAGCAGCTGTTCTCTGGTGCTGACCAATATCTCCAGCCGTTCGACCATCGAGTCGAAGTCGCGCGCCACCTCGCTGATTTCATCATGCCGCTTGCGCATCGCCGGCAGCAGGCGCACCGCAAGATCGCCCTGCGCCACGCGCTCGAAGCCGCCGCGCAGCTGATTAAGCGGACGCGCCAGATTCCAGGCCAGCAGCCAGCTGAAAAGCAGCCCGCCCAGACCGGCGATCCAGAATAACGGGGAGGGAATATTGAGGATCAGCGGCGGCCGGCGGGAACGGAACTCGTCACGCAGCTGATGGAGGTTAAAACCGATCTGATAACGCTCCCCCTGCGGTCCGTTCACCCGCTTTAACAGATGCGCGTCCGGCGGCTCGCCCTCAGGCGGCGCAATCTCCCCATCAGGCGATGACGGCGATAACGGGGTTACCGCGAGATAGCGCCGTTCTTTTTCCGGCCACTGCGCCATCACGCGGTTCAGCTCGGCTGTCCCCCCCTGCCGTAGCGCCGCGGCGGCAGTGGTCGTCTGCATGGTTGCAATACGCGTGACCACCTCCTCTTCCAGCGGCTTATGCCGCTCGCCGTACAAAGAAAACGCCAGCCATAGCAGTTGGGACATAACGATAAACGTCAGCCAGAACCCCAGCAATATCTTCCAGAACAGCCGCCCGCGTATCATCATCAACGAATCCGATATCCCACGCTGCGCACCGTTTCAATGGTCAGTTCGTTGCCATCCAGCGCGCCGAGTTTCTGGCGGATATTGCTGATGTGCACGTCCACGCTGCGATCGTAGGCCTCGCGGCGACGTCCGAGACACTTTTCCGATAGCTCATCTTTTGATACCACCCGTTCAGGGGAGCGGAGCAGCAACTCCAGTAAATTAAACTCCGACGCGGTGAGATCGAAAGACTGCCCGCGCCACTCGCTGCTGCGGGTCGCCGGATTAAGCACCAGATCGCCGGATGAGGCGATGCTCTCATCCAGCTTTTTACTCGGCTGGTCGTCATAACGGCGCAGCACCGCCCTAAGCCGTGCCACCAGTTCACGCGGGTAACAGGGTTTCGGCATATAATCATCGGCGCCCATTTCCAGCCCGATAACGCGGTCGATATTGTCGCCCTTGGCCGTGAGCATAATCACCGGCAGCTGCTGGTTTTTTCTTATCTGCCGCAAAACGTCGATACCGCTCATGTCCGGCAGCATGATATCCAGGATAATCGCGGTGTATTCCCCCGACATCGCGCCATCGATCCCCTCTTTGCCGGTCAGTACCCTGGATGTCGCAAACCCTTCGGCGTTCAGATATTCGCAAAGCATATTGCCCAGTTCCACGTCGTCATCGACCAGTAAAATTTTCATACGCTGTCTCCATTCACGGATATAGGGTGCATTCTCAGGCTTGACACTGATTTTAGCAGCCGGATTTACGTAATCCTTACCCTTTCTTTGACTAAAGATTACCTATTCCTTGCCATACTCGGGGTAAATTACCCGTTGCTGTTTTTTATCCTTGCCCCGCTGCAGATTTAAGGACGCATTCTCCTGATGCCATTACGATTCATGACAACCCGTAACATTACCGTGGCGGTTGGCGTCGTGCTTGCCGCCGTGCTGGTTTATCTGTTTTCATCGCCATCCGATCCGGGCGTAAACTACATCACCGCGGCCGCTGAAGCGCGCGATATAGAAGAAACGGTTCTGGCGGACGGCACCATTGAGGCGCAAAAGCAGGTTAGCGTCGGCGCGCAGGTCTCGGGGCAAATAAAAGCGCTGCACGTGGCGCTGGGAGATAACGTCACCCAAGGGCAGTTGCTGGCGGAAATTGACGATCTGACCCAGCAGAACGCGTTGAAAAACAGCGAAGCCGCCTTGAAAAACGTGCAGGCGCAACGGGCGGCCAAGCTCGCCACGCTGCGCAATGACGAACTTGGTTGGCAGCGGCAGCAGATGCTGATGAAACGCGGCGTCGGCGCCCAGGCGGATTACGACAGCGCCAAAGCGACGCTGGATGCGACGAAAGCCGATATTGACGCCCTGGACGCGCAAATCGTTCAGGCGCAGATTGCCGTGAACACCGCCCAGGTCAATCTGGGCTATACCAAAATTCTTTCCCCCATGGACGGCACCATCGTCTCGCTGCCGGTGGAGGCGGGGCAAACGGTCAATGCGGTGCAAAGCACCCCCACCATCGCCAAAGTCGCCAATCTGAATACCATGACCATCAAGGCGCAGATATCCGAAGCGGACATCGTTAAAATCAAGACCGGCATGCCGGTATGGTTCAGCATCCTCGGCGAACCCGAACGGCGCTATCAGGCAACGCTGCGCGACATTGAACCCGCCCCGGACTCGATTGACGACGACACCACCTCCTCGTCATCTTCCAGCAGCTCCAGCAGTACCTCGTCCAGCAGCGCCATCTATTACAACGGCCTGTTCGACGTCAATAACGCCGACGGGGTGTTACGCATCTCCATGACCGCGCAGGTCTACATCCTGCTGTCATCCGTCAAAAACGCGATAGTGGTTCCCGCCACCGCCCTAACCCACCGTGACGGCGTCCACTACGTTCAGGTGGTCAAGGGCCAGGGGAAAATTGAATCCAGAGTGGTCACCGTCGGTCTTAACGATAACGTATATACCCAACTGCGCGCCGGCGTCAGCGTAGGCGAGCACGTTATCGTCAGCCAGCAGTCGGGCAATACCGCAACCGCGCGCCGGCCCGGCCCGCCGATGGGGCTGTAATCATGTCGCAACCCTTGCTCGCGCTGCATAACGTCACCCGCCGTTTTACTAACGGCGAACAAACCGTTACGGTGCTGAAAGATATCAATCTGACCATCGACAGCGGGGAAATGGTCGCCATTGTCGGCGCATCAGGATCGGGCAAATCGACGCTGATGAACATCCTGGGCTGCCTGGATAAACCGTCGGACGGCGACTATCAGGTCGCCGGCCAGTCGGTGCGCACGCTAAGCAGCGACCGGCTGGCGCAGCTGCGCCGCGAAAATTTCGGCTTTATCTTCCAGCGCTACCATCTGCTGGGCGATCTCTCCGCGCTGAGCAACGTGGAGGTTCCCGCCATCTATGCGGGGAAAGCGCGTCAGGCGCGGCGGCAACGGGCGGCGGAGCTGCTGGGCCGGCTGGGGCTGGGGGAACGACTGAACTATCGCCCCAGCCAGCTTTCCGGCGGACAGCAGCAGCGGGTGAGCATCGCCCGGGCGCTGATGAACGGCGGCAGCGTCATTCTGGCCGACGAGCCCACCGGCGCGCTGGATACCCACAGCGGCAATGACGTGCTCGGCATCCTGAACGATCTGCACGCCCAGGGCCACACGGTGGTGATTGTGACCCATGATATGCAGATCGCGGAATTTGCCCAGCGCATTATCGAGATCCGCGACGGCGAGATCATCGCCGATCGCCAGGTGAAACCGTCACCGACGCCGCCTTTGCCCGTCTCGCCGCCGGCGGCGATATCAGCGCTCAATCAGGCCAGGGACCGCTTTATCGATGCGTTTAAAATGGCCCTGCTGGCGATGAATGCGCAGCGCATGAGAACCTTTCTGACCATGCTGGGGATCATTATCGGCATCGCGTCGGTGGTGTCGGTGGTGGCCTTGGGAAAAGGCTCGCAGCAGCAGGTGCTGGCGAATATCAGCGCCATGGGCACCAGTACGCTGGAGATTTTCCCCGGCAAAGACTTCGGGGATATGCGCTCCAGCGCGATCCAGACGCTGCGCGCCACCGATATTTCGCCGCTGGCTCAGCAGCCTTATGTGCATAGCGTCACCCCTTCGGTATCCACCAGCATCACCCTGCGCTATCGCAATATCGCCGTTTCGGCGAACGTCACCGGGGTCGGCGAACAGTTCTTTACCGTGCGCGGCTACCAGCTTGACCAGGGCATCACCTTCCCGGCCAGCAGCGTGACCAACCTCGTGCAGGACGCCGTCATTGATAAAAACACCCGGGATAAACTCTTCGCCAACGGCGAGGATCCCATCGGTCAGGTGATTCTACTCGACTCGATGCCGAGCCGGATTATCGGCGTAGTCAGTAAAAGCCAGTCCGGATTCGGCAGCGATGAAAACCTGAACGTCTGGGTGCCTTACACCACGGCGATGAAACGCATGATCGGCCAGTCATATCTGAAAAGCATTACCGTGCGGGTAAACGACGACGTCGATCTGAGCGTCGCCGAACAGGGCATTACCCAAGTGCTGACGCAGCGCCATGGCACCAAAGACTTTTTTGTCATGAACACCGACAGCATTCGCCAGACCATTGAGAAAACCACCTCCACCATGACGTTGCTGGTCTCCATGATCGCCCTGATCTCGCTGCTGGTCGGCGGCATCGGCGTGATGAACATCATGCTGGTTTCCGTCACCGAGCGGACGCGGGAAATTGGCGTACGCATGGCGGTCGGCGCCAGAACCAGCGACATCATGCAACAGTTTTTGATTGAAGCGGTGCTGGTCTGCCTGTTCGGCGGAACGCTGGGGGTGCTGCTGTCGCTGGCGGTGGGGGTCGTGTTCGCCGAATTCAGCACCAATTTCACCATGGTTTACTCCAGCGGGTCGATTATCGCCGCCTTCCTGTGCGCCAGCCTGATCGGCATCGTCTTCGGCTTCTTCCCGGCGCGGCGCGCGGCGCAAATGGAACCGATCCACGCGCTGGAACGGGAGTAGCGGCGGCGCCCGCCCTAATCAAACACGCCGGTGGATAAATAGCGATCGCCGCGGTCGCAGGCGATCGCCACGATCAGGCTGCCGGGATTTTCCGCCGCAAGGCGCAGCGCGCCCGCTACCGCGCCGCCGGAGCTGACGCCGCAGAAAATACCTTCCTGGCGCGCCAGCCGGCGCAGCGTTTCTTCCGCCTCCGTTTGAGACACATCCAACGTGCGGTCCACCAGGTCGGCGCGGAAAATGCCCGGCATATAGTCCGCCGCCCAGCGGCGGATGCCGGGAATATGGCTGCCTTCGGCGGGCTGCATCCCCACCGTGACAATCTCGCCGCGCTGCGCTTTCAGGTAACGGCTGACGCCGGAAATGGTGCCGGTGGTGCCCATGCTGGAGACAAAATGCGTTAACCTGCCCGCCGTCTGCCGCCAGATTTCCGGTCCGGTGGTCAAAAAATGGGCGAGGGAATTATCCGGGTTATTAAACTGATCGAGGTTTTTACCCTCGCCGGCCAGCGCCATTGCTCGCGCCACATCGCGCGCGCCCTCCATGCCCGCCTCCCGGCTGACCAGCACCAGATCCGCGCCGTAGGCGCTCATCGCCGCCTGGCGCTCGCGGCTCATGTTTTCCGGCATCAGCAGCTTCAGCCGGTAGCCCTTGGCCGCCGCGATCATCGCCAGCGCAATCCCGGTGTTGCCGCTGGTCGCCTCAATCAGCGTATCGCCCGGGGTAATCTCCCCGCGAAGCTCCGCCTGGCGGATCATCGACAGCGCCGCGCGATCTTTTACCGACCCGGCCGGATTATTCCCTTCCAGTTTCAGCCACACCTCGCTGTCCGTTCCCTGCGTCAAACGCTGCAATTTCACCAGCGGCGTATTACCAATACAATGTTCAAGCGTCGTCACGAGTTAAACCCTAAAAAAACCCCATCATCGGCGATGAACGATGGAAGCGGTAAACGTTAATGTTGATCGGGCGGACGATTTTCCCGCCCGCGCGCCAGCTGCCGGGCGACGCGCCACTGTAACGCGCTTTTGACGAACAGCGTCAGTATCGCCATCACCGTGAGTAACGCCGCGGCGGTAAAGGCGCCGACGGTGTTATAGTCCTGGTGCAGCAGTTCCACCTGCAACGGTAAGGTGTAGGTTTCGCCGCGGATCGCCCCCGAAACCACCGACACCGCGCCGAATTCGCCGATCGCCCGCGCATTGGTCAATACCACGCCGTACAGCAGCGCCCAGCGGATATTCGGCAGCGTCACCTTACAGAACATTTGCCAGCCCGACGCGCCGAGCAGCACGGCGGCTTCCTCCTCTTGGCTGCCCTGATTCATCATCACCGGCACCAGTTCCCTGACCATAAACGGGCAGGTGACAAAGATGGTGACCAGGACGATGCCCGGCCAGGCGAACATCAGCTGCACCCCATGCGCATCCAGCCAGCCGCCGACCGCCCCGTTGGTGCTGTAAAATAACAGATACAGCAGGCCGGCCACCACCGGCGAAACGGCGAAAGGGATGTCGATCAGCGTCAGCAACAGCTGGCGCCCCGGAAACTGAAAGCGCGTCACCAGCCAGGCCAGCAGCGTGCCGAATACCAGATTGACCGGCACGGCGATCGCCACCACCAGCAGCGTGAGGCCTATCGCATGCAGCATGTCGGGATCGCTCAGGTTACGCCACACGCCGCCGAACCCCTGCGAGAACGCAGCGGCGAAAATCGATACCAGCGGAATGACCAGCATAATCAGCGATAATATCACCCCCAGCGTAATCAACGCCCATTTTCCCCAGTTGCGCGGCGGGCGGGCGGGACGCTTCGGTTGCTGAGTCACGGTGGAAAGATCGGCCATTTAAACGCTCCGGGTTCGCTGGCCAAAACGGCTTTGCACTACGTTGATGGCGAACAATAACAGCAAAGAGGCGGCCAGCACCACGGAGGCAATCGCGCTGGCGGCCGGAAAATCAAACTCCTGGAGACGCATAAAGATCATCAGGGAGATCACCTCCGTCTGCCAGGCCATATTGCCGGCTATAAAAATGACGGCGCCGAACTCCCCCAGACTGCGGGCCAGCGACAGCGCGGTGCCGGTCAACAGCGCCGGAGTCAGCTCCGGTAGAATCACGTAGCGAAAACACTGCCAGCGGTTCGCCCCCAGCGTTTGCGCCGCCTCTTCATATTCCGGCCCGAGATCCTCCAGCACCGGCTGCACGGTGCGCACCACAAAAGGAATGCTGGTGAACGCCATCGCCACCGTAATCCCCAGCCAGGTATAGGAGACCTTGATGCCGTATTCCGCCAGCCAGGCCCCATACCAGCCGGTGGTTGAAAACAGCGCGGCCAGCGTCAGCCCGGCCACGGCGGTGGGCAGCGCAAAGGGCAAATCCATCAGGCCGTCCAGCAGCGCGCGACCGGGAAAGCGATAACGCGTCAGGATCCAGGCCATCAGCAGGCCGAATCCGGCATTGAATAACGTGGCGACCCCCGCCGACAATAAGGTCACTTTATAGGCGGCGACAACCTGCGGATAGGAGATCACCGCCCAATACTGCGCCCAGCTCATATCCGCCAGCTGCATCGCCAGCGCGCTCAGCGGTAATAACAGAATCAAACAGATAAACAGCAAACTGCTGCCCAGACTCAGCGCGAATCCCGGCAGCACCCGCTTACTTGCGACGGAAAGCATTATTGGCGACCGGCCGCCAGCAATTTATCCAGCTCGCCGCCGGTTTCAAAATGGGTTTTCATCACCTGCGGCCAGGGGCCGAACTGATCTTCCACCTGGAACAATTCGGTAGCGGGAAAGCGGGACTCCAGCGTTTGCATCAGCGCCGGGTTGTTCACGCGGTAGTAAAAATCGGCGATTATCTGCTGCGCCTCCGGGCTGTAGAGATAATTCAAATATTCCCTGGCCGCCTGCTCGGTGCCGTTACTGGCCACGTTCTTGTCGATCCAGGCGACCGGGAATTCGGCCCGCACGTTCACCTTCGGCACAATGACCTCATAGTTCTCCGTACCGTACTGCTGGCGAATATTATTCACCTCCGACTCAAAGCTGATCAGCACATCGCCAAGCTGACGCTCGACAAAAGTGGTGGTCGCGCCGCGGCCGCCGGTATCAAACACCGCCACGTTGGCCAGAAAACGTTTTATCCAGTCGCGGGTTTTCGCCTCATCCCCGCCGTTGGCCCGACTGGTGGCGCCCCAGGCCGCCAGATAGGTGTAACGGGCGTTGCCGGACGTTTTGGGGTTGGGGAAAATCAGCTTAACGTCGTCGCGCACCAGATCGCTCCAGTCATGGATCCCTTTCGGATTGCCTTTGCGCACCAGAAAAGCCATGGTCGAGTAGAACGGAGAGCTATTATTCGGCAAGCGGCTCTGCCAGTCGGCGGGGATTAACTGCCCGCGATCGTGCAGGATCTGCACGTCCGTCACCTGATTGTAAGTGACCACATCCGCTTTCAATCCTTGCAGAATAGCCAGCGCCTGTTTGGAGGAACCGGCATGGGATTGCTTGATGGTCAGCGGATCGTTCGGGTGCTGCGCCAGCCACTGCTTTTCAAACCCCGGATTTAACGCGGCGAACAGCTCCCGGGAAACATCATAGGAACTGTTTAAAATCTCGGTGGCGGAGACATATCCCTGCCCGCCCAACAGTAATGACAGCGCCAGAGAACCCTTTACCAACCAGTTTGTTATCGGTTTTTTATTCATCATTTTTTCCTGCCAGAGTTATTGTCGGAATCGTTTTTTAAGAGACCAGTGTATGTGCAGGTTGGGGTCAGGCCAGGTAATTTATATAGAATATTTCGGGATTTTTAAGCACCAAAACGCATAAAAAATTGCCGGGAGCAATTTTTAACGCCGTTTACGGTAGGCTGAAGAATCCCCCACAACTCAGGGAAAGGAATATCTGTAAGCACAGTGAGGGTTTCGTGCGCACTAACCTCAGTCGATTTCT